>QHXE01000199.1 GCA_003222835.1 Acidobacteriota bacterium
TTCTAAATCCCGTAAGTGACGCCAGGACGATGGCTTAGGGATTTTTTACTTACTGGTTCGGGACCAGGGGGTCGGAGGTTCAAATCCTCTCGCCCCGACCACTTACCCAGCTACTTTCATGCAGTTGCAGTCATTTCCAAATCGCGCGCAGATTCGAGTTTCCGTCCATTCCGTCCAATAACGATGATTTTGGACGGAAGTTCGAAACCCAAACCGGCCTTCTCTGCCATTTCTTTGCGAAACGCCACGTTCGATTTGATCTTGTCGTAGAGGTCGGACATGCCCTCTCCGGAATGACCCATCCAGAACTGCAAGAGACCTGGAGGAGTCGCCGTGAAGTTCCGCAGGTACGTATTGCGAAAGCGACGGAACGCATGGACGCCGCACTTCGGTTGGCCGAGGGCGGCCAGGGCCGGGTGCAGCTTGCGCCGCAGGACGCTCGACTGGTGAAGCGGCTTGCCATTGCGTGAGGCAAACAACAGGTTGGTCTTGCTTGCCCACTTTTCGTGCGTCCGCTTTTCCATGTAGTCCCGCAGCAATTTGGCCATCGAAGAATGAAGGTCGATCTCCCGCTCGCCGCTTTCAGTTTTCAAGCGGTCTTGTACTTCCGAGCCCCAGGCCTTCTCGACGATCTTGATGTTGGAGCAATCCGAGGAAATGTTCTTGATGTCGATTCCCAAGGCTTCTCCAAATCTCAATCCCGATGAGGCCAAGAGCGCAAACAGTACGCGGTACTTCTCCTCTTCGGTTCGCTGGATAATGCCGGTCACAACTTCGCCAGTGAAGCTGGGTGTGCGCTGCTTCTTCTTGTTCACCTTGGGCATTCGAATGAGCTTGTTATTCCACTTGCGAGGATACAGCTCCTCTCCTTGCTCATCCGTTGCCGAGGCCACGACCATCTTCACAATCTGCGAGTAGTTCCCAACCGACTTTGGAGACAGGCCGCCTTTGACCATCTTGGCCACCAGGTCTTTCATAGCCACAACGTTGACGGACTCCAGAGGCATGTCGCCGATGTTTGGCTTTATCCACTTGTCCAGTGCGTAGCTCCACGTAGCGATGGTTGACCGAGCCAACGGGTCGCTGTCGCGGTTACGCATATCTTCGAGCCAGGTATCCGCCTGCTGACGGAACGTCACGCCAGGACCCGACTGTTTCACTACCCTGTCGAAATATTCCTGCGTGTCCACTCCGCTGGCCGCGATGATCTCCTTGGCTTTGCGTTCCCGTTCGGATGCTGAAAGTTTGCTAGGGCCGGAGATCGGACAGATTCTCTCGTAGACCCGCTGCCGTTTCTCTTGTCCCGCGACATCCTTCCAGTAACGAACCACGTACCAATTACCTTCCTTCTGAATACTGCCTGACTGTCCAGATCGTCTTGACATGGACTTTCTTCCTATCCGTGCCAGATCATCTGGTGTCGCAGGACAAATGGTAACGTGACTCGTGCTATTGGGCAATGGAACGGCCGTAGTAATACCTGGTCCCGGGCAATCCGGAAAACAACACTCCGTCGGAGTCGCCTCGATTCGAGTTGTTGGGAAGAGGCCCATAGGTTGCATCGGCCTCGTGATATTTTCCTTGGCTCGCTTGCAAGTGCGCGAACGCTTGCAGGCGACAGCTGCATTTCGCGGCCACATAGCACTCCTCGATTTGATTTGTGTTTGTGGAAAAGCGGAATGGAAAGGGTGGCCAATCAGGAATGGATAAAGGAAATGCGTAAGGGGAATGGGTTAGGGGGCGGAAGGGCCAAGGGAATGGATTCCGCCCTGTTGTTATCGAAAAGGAAAAGGAACCGCCCGGACGCTGATGGCTCTCGTGTTTGTGGTTGCTCTGGTTCATTTTGTTTGTCGCAGGAACTCGCGGAATAGCGTGTGGTAGAGCCTGTATCGCCCTCGTCCTGTGCGGATCAGAAGGCCTGCTTCGGCGAGGCGCTTAAAATACTGATAGTGGAACTGCTGGACGAATGGCGCGGGATTGAATTCGTCTGGACCGTCTGCCGCGATTGCCTGTAGAAGCGCCAACTCTTTTTCCGAGAGCTGGGCCAAATCGGCGCTGAACTTGATTTGTTCGAGACGGCGGAAGACAGCGGGCCAGATCGGGGTCGCGTTTGTGAAGGGTCGCGCTCGATAATGACCCCAAAGCTCTCGGCAGACGAAGGCAAGAAAGTACGGATGGCCGAGCGTCTTGCCAAAGAGCCATTCCGCCAGCTTCCGTAAATCCAGGCGCGTGCCCGCAAATGCGGCTTGCGTATATTCAAGCGTTTCTTCGAGCGTGAATGGCTCCAAGGCGCATTTGTTGTAGAAACGGACGGCTGGCTCGGCGAAACTGCGGACGCCAGAAAAATAATCGCGTCTCGCAGAGAAGCAAACACTCAGATTGACGCCTTCGATTCCGAAGCTCTGAAACTGATCTCTGATGATGAGGGCGGTGTCTTGCACGATGGGCGTAGCCAAATTGTGCAGATCGTCGAGGAAGAAGATCGCGCCTGCGTAGGTTGGATGGA
>QHXE01000200.1 GCA_003222835.1 Acidobacteriota bacterium
GGCGGCGCGCTCGTAGAAGCGCTGGGTTTCTGTCTCCATCACCTCGGCCTGATGCCGAACGGTTTTGATTCCCAACGGCCGAATCATCCACACCGGTTTGCGGTGCACGAATCCCTTCACGTCTTCTCGACGGATCAAAGGGATGTGTTCTCCAAAGCGGCGACGGTAATCCTCAATCAGTTTGCGGCGATGCTCATCTTCTTCCGCCTCCATTTCCTTAAAGATTTGGGCGGTTGCGGGGTAATCGGCTATCAATCCCGCGGCGAAGTCTGCATAAATGCGTGCATCCGTTTCCTCGGAGGAAATTGCCAGCGCGAGAATTTCCTGCTCAGACAGGTCTTTGAAATTTTTTGCCAATGTCGCCCCTCCAGATCAATCGAACCTGTCGGTCATGCAAGATTTAACAATTGAAAGCCCTGGATCGGCTCTTGCACCAGAATCCGGTGACTCAGCGAATTTCTTCTGTTCACTCCCCAAGAGGTGCCCATCCGTAAAATTCTCTTACACTTATGTTGCCGCCGGGGGTCTCATCCTCGAATTGGATCGGGCCCGCGCTAGTCGGCTGTTGCGCCACCAAATTTTTGTAGGCCCGATACTGCGCCTTGTTGCCAACGTAAATCTGATTGTGCGGCGCGTCGGGATAGATGTAGAACGTCTTTCCCTTCTGCTTAACGGCCGATACCTTCCCTTCCGGCAGCATTTGGAGTTCTTGCCGTTGTTTGGCGGTAGTCGCGACCTTCGCTTTGAACCCGGCTGACAAGAGGACGTTTTCGGCGCGAGGTGATGCGGTCGTGGCGCATGCCCCAAGCAGGCTCACAAGTGCAACGAGAGAGAGGTCAATAGTTCTTTGCTTAAGCAGCGTATCTTTCATCGTTTCCATTTCCTTGTTCTTTGCTGATAGGTAATTTTGGGGTTTTCATATAATGGGTGGTTGTTGATTTCTTCTGTTCACTCTCTCAAAGGTTCCCATCCGTAGAATTTTCTCACTGGTACCTCGTTTCCATCGGTGTCGCCGAAGCAGCGGGCGTCGCAGAGCCAGCGGGCGTCGCAGAAGAAGCGGGGGTTGCGGAGGTATCGGGCGCTACGGAAGCAGGCGGCGTTACGGAGGCCGCCGGGGCCGCTGAAGCGGACGGCGTTGCTTTATCGGATTCATTCACGCCGCTCAGGACCTCGGTTAGCGCGGAAACAGTGGGTGTTGCAGAAGCAGCCGCCGTTGCCGAGGCAGCGGACGTCGCTGGGCCACCGGCCGTCGTAGACCCGGCGGGCGTCGCGGACCCGGCGGGCGTCGCAGAAGAAGCGGGGGTGGCTGCGATACGGACCGTGGTTCCAGTAGTCAGAGAGTCGGACGGATTCACGATTACCTTGTCGGATTCGGTGACGCCGCCCAGAATTTCGGACTGGATACCGAAGTCGCGTCCGGTTTTGACGTCACGGAGTTCGACAACACCTTTTGAATCCACGGCGGCAACTTGCAGATTTTTCCCGCGAAAGATCAGCGTGTTATCAGGTAAGATGAGCAGCTTTCCCAAAACACCTGGAGGCAGGCGGACGCTAGCATAGCTGCCAGCTGTGATCTGATTCTGTGAGTTATCCACTTGTAGCTCTACCTGCATTGTCCGGGAATCGGGTGAGACCGCCTCTGAAGTCGTGGTTACCTTTCCCGGGTACGGTTTTCCGCCTCCTGTCCCTACGATGACATCGAACGTTTGTCCCACGGCGATCTTAGGCGCCTCATCCTGTGGGACGCGAAAATAAACGCGAAGTGACTGGGTCTGCTGGATATGAAACATCTCCTTGCCGCCCGACGGATTGATCAGGTCGCCGACCTCGACGTTTCGGATGGTAATCGTCCCGGCGAAGGGAGCGACGACGCGCTGAAAACCTTGCAACTGTTCGAGTCGCTTAACGTTCTCCTTGTTATTGTCGAGGTTAGCTGCCTGGACACCTTGGTTCGCCGCTGCGTTCTCGGAATCTAGCTGTGAGACAACGCCCTGTGAGAAGAGCTTTTGAAACTTGTCATTTGTGCTCTTAGCCAGATCGAAACTGGTCTGAGCAAGCTGGAGCTGGGCTCGGGCCTGCTTCAGTTGCTGGTTGAGGTCGGGCGTATCGATCTCGGCCAGTAACTGCCCCTGCTCAACGTGCGCGCCAATGTCCACCAGCCGCGTCTTCAGGTAACCGCTGACTTGCGCAAAAATCGAAGTGTCCAGCCATGGCCTGACTTCAGCCGGTAAAGTAAGGCCGCTCGCAGGCATGGTCGGGTTTGGTGAAACGACTGCCACCATAGGGGCCGCGAGTTGATTGGTGTCCGACGTGGCTACTTGCCGTTGGCGGAACTGAGGAATGAAACCCACGATCAACGCTACTACAAGCAGCGCGCCACCAATGATAATGATGCGGCGAAAACTTTGCGTCGGCTTTGACGTCGACTCGTTAGGTTCAGCTGGGTTAGGCGGTGCGTCAGCAGTGTCAGGAGTTGTGGTCATAATAAGAAAGAGGGTTAGTTTGCGGGAATGGCCGAATCAAGGCCTTCTACTGAAGACGACTGGGACGAAAAAGAGCGTGGCCACGGTGGCGAGCAGCAATCCGCCAATGACGGCGCGACCGAGCGGCGCGTTCTGCTCGCCGCCTTCGCCGAGACTTAGTGCCATTGGTAGCATGCCGATAATCATCGCCGTCGCCGTCATGATCACTGGGCGTAAGCGGCCGGTCCCAGCTTCCCAGGCCGCTTTCAAAGGGGGCATTCCTTCCTCGAGGTGGGTCCGCGCGAAGGTAACAACAAGCACTGAGTTCGCAGTAGCTACGCCCAGACACATGATCGCGCCCATCATCGCGGGAACGCTTAACGGTGTGCTCGTAATGTGAAGTGCCCACAGGACACCAGCTAGCGCACCTGTAAGAGCAGTTAGAATAATGAACGGGTCGAGCCAGCTTTGGAAGTTAACCACGAGCAGCAGATAGATCAGCGCGATCGACATTAGCATCCCAATGCTCAGGCCGACAAAGCTTGAACTCATCGTAGCTGCCTGCCCGCGCAGGATAATATCAACGCCTTTCGGTGCAGTTTTTTTAGCTTCGGAGACGATAGGTTTGATGTCGGCAAGCACCCCGCCCAGGTCTCTGGCCCCAACGTTCGCGAAGACATCGACTACCGGCATGACGTTGTAATGCGAATAGATGGGTTGGCTGGTCGTGCGACTGAAGGTGGCGAGGTTGCTGAGGATCTGACCATTGCCTGCGCCGGGAACGGAGGCGCTGATCGGCATCGATTCGAGCCCGGACAGCGTCGTCGTCGCAGGCTCGGGCACACGGACATTGACGAGATATTGCACCCCGCTGCTCGGATCGAGCCAGTAAGTCGGTGTTACCTGGCTGCTGCCGCTCAATGCGAGCAGCACCGAATTGGCCACGTCTCTTTCCGTTAGCCCCAGGGTAGCTGCCTTGGTTCGATCGACCTCGAACATGATCCGCTGTAGATCGTTTGGCTGCTGCACCCGCACATCGACCGCGCCGACCACGTGACGGATCTTGTTGGCAATGGCATTGGCCACCTTCTGGTCGGTCACTTGATCTCGTCCGACCGTCTGGACATCGACAGGGGCAGGAAGACCGAAGTTAATTGTTTCGGTCACAATGTCGGCCGGAAGGAAGTAGAAGATAATGCCGGGATAGTCCCGGTTAAGGCTGAGACGCAGGTCGTGCACATAGTTAGCGGTCGGCTTATGATTCGCGTTTAATGAGACTAGGATATCAGCGTCGGCCGGTCCTGAAACGCCGCTATCGTTGTAACTCAGATTGATGCCGGAAACTGGAAGTCCGATATTGTCGATCATTCCTTCCAGCTCGTTCGCCGGAATTTGGCGGCGCATGGAGGCTTCTACTTCGTCAACTAACTTGGCCGTTTGCTCGATCCGCGTCCCAGTCGGCGCCCGCACATGCAACCGAAACGTTCCGGCATCGACCGCGGGAAAGAAGTTCTGACCCAGGAACGGAACCAGTATCCACGAGGCGAGGCAGAAGCCCAGGAAAGCGACTACGAAAAGCGCCCGCCGTTCCAGGATACGACCTAACAAGTTTCCATAACCTGCTTTCATCCGCTCGAAAGCCTTTTCAAAACCGTGCTGGATAGCTGCGAATGGCTTAACCCAGATCGCCACATGGTGTTCTCCTTCTGATTTGTGGTGATGACGCTCGAAGAACATGATCATCGTCGGCACCAAAGTGCGTGAGATCGCATAGGAAGAGAGAACAGCGAACATGACTGCTTCGGCCAAAGGCACAAAGAGGTAGCGCGCCACGCCCGCCAGCGAAAACATTGGGACAAAGACGATGCAGATGCAGAGTGTCGAAACCATGGCGGGCAAGGCAATTTCACCCGCGCCTTTTAGGATGCCGTCTTCCAAAGCTTCACCCGTCGCCAGGTGACGCTCGACGTTTTCGATAGTTACTGTCGCGTCGTCCACCAGTATTCCGACCGCGAGAGCCAAGCCACCGAGCGTCATGATATTGATTGTCTGACCCAAGGCGCTGAGAATGGCGAGCGAGGACAGCACGGACAGCGGAATAGAAACCGCGATGATAAGAGTGCTTCTCCAGGAACCGAGAAAGAGCAGGATCATGAGTGCGGTCAGGGCCGCTGCGATCGCGCCTTCCCTAACGACACCGCTCACTGCGGCACTCACGAAGAGGGATTGGTCGGCGAATTGCTTTACCTGCACATCGCTGCTCACGGTATTCAGGATCTTGGCCATGGCTGCTTTGATCCCGGAGGCAACCGCGAGCGTGGATGCGTTTCCGCCCTTGAACACACTGAGCAAGGTACTGCGGACGCCATCCTGCCGAACGATGTTTTCCTGCGGCATATAGCCGTCGCGGACCTGCGCCACGTCGCTTACTGTAATTACTGTTCCGCCGATATTTTTCACCGGCAGGTTGTTCAAGAGATCGATCCGGAGCGGGCTAACGTTGACATCGATAGGAACCTCTTTGCCTCCAATCTTGGCTACGCCGCTCGGAAGAGTTAAGGCGCCATTGGTAATCGCGGTAACTACATCGGATTGGACGAGGTTCTTTGCTTGCAGAGCCTTGAGATCGAGATCGACCGAAATTACTCTTTGCTTTCCGCCATATGGATACGGAATGCTCACCCCAGGCACCGTGATAAGTCCGACACGGATTTGATTCAGAGAGATATCGAAAACTTGCTGCTCGGATAGCTTGGTGCTGCTAATACCGAATTGCAGAATGGAAACGGTGGACGCGCTGTATTGCAGAATCAGCGGCGGAGTCGTACCCGGCGGGAGCTGTTTCAAAATCGTTTGCGAAACAGCGGTTAGTTGCGCCACCGCGGTCGATGGGTTCACACCCGGTTGAAAGAACACTTTGATTACGCCCTGGCTGTCATACGAGGTCGATTCGATGTGCTCGATATTATCGACGGTGGTCGTGAGCGCCCGCTCCTCGGTGAAAACCATCCGTTGGGCAATTTGGTCAGCGGGCAGCCCGGTGAATTGCCAGATCACGCTGATGACCGGGATATTGATCGAGGGAAAAATATCGGTCGGCGTCTTGGTCAGGACAAAAGGAGTCATCAAGAGTAGCAGCAACGCCGCTACGACAAACGTGTAGGGCCGACGGAGGGCTAAGCGAACGATCCACATGGCACGTTATCC
>QHXE01000201.1 GCA_003222835.1 Acidobacteriota bacterium
TATGGCTCGTCCTTATAAGAACATCATCAGAGTGCCGGTGATGCGTGAGCTGGAAAGCGAAGCCAACTTCCGGCCGTTTGAAGGCGCAACGCGTGTTTTTATCATCGAAGATGCCGACTGCATGAACGATCAGGCAGCGAATGCGCTGTTAAAGACGCTCGAAGAACCCCCGCCCACGACGCATTTGATTCTGACCACTTCAAATCCGACAGCCCTGCTTCCCACAATTCGCTCACGTTGCCAGGTCATTCGTTTCGCGCCGATTCCGCACGATCAAATCGAGAAGTTTTTGACAGAGAAGGAGGCAATGCACCCCGCGGATGCCCAACTCTTGGCGCGCACGTCGCGTGGCAGCATCGGGCGTGCGCTGGAGACAAACATTGAGAGTTATCGAGAGCGGCGCGAAGCGATGATGACTGTATTGACGGCGTTATCGCTCAGCGGCGATCGCGTACAATTGCTGCATTCAGCCGAAGCGTTGGCCGCCGCAAAGGACCGCAGCGACTATGAACAGCAACTCGATGTTCTGGAAAGTTTGATTCGCGATGCTTGGGCTCTCTCGCTCGGCCAGCCAAGAGAAATGATGGTGAATAGCGATCTGTATAGTCAGCTTCGGAAGATCGCTGACGAATTAAGGAGTGAGCGAGCGGCCGCCTGGCTCTCGCAGATTGAAGAGTTGCGTGGCGAACTCGATGTCAACATCAACCGGCGAATTGCCAGCGATGCGCTGTTCGTTTCAATGGCAATGGCGTAACGCTCGCAAGCATTCAAGCAATCGCGCCGGGTCGTTCACGATCCCGAGCCGCGACCCGGTCTGACTATTTTCTAGGCGGCAACGGCAAGAGCATCGATACTTGTCGCCGGTATTCCTCGTAAGTTTCGCCGTGAATACTGCGAAGGTCGCGCTCCTCGATTTGAATCGCGATGAGAATGTAGGTAGTGGTAGCAATTGCGAAAACCAAATGGCCGACAGTCATCCTCGGCGTCGCCCAAAACGCAATCATGAAGCCGACCATAATTGGGTGACGCACAAAGCGATAAAACCCCGGTGTTCTAAAGCCGAGATCCTTGTACTTCTGGTATAGATAGACTTGCCTCAAGCCGAACAAATCGAAGTGATTGATCAGAAAGGTGCTCACCAGAACGATGGCCCAACCGGCAAAGAATACGATCCGGAGAACCGGGGCCGCGATGGAATTACGAACATTCCAAATAACTCCGAGCAGCGGCTGCCATTGCCAAAAGAGCAAATCGAGCATGAGGCTCGCCAGCAGCACGTAAGTGCTGCGCTCCACAACCTTGGGCACAATCTTCGTCCACGCTTTCTTAAAACCTGGCCGGGCCATCACACTGTGCTGAACGGCGAATAGTCCAAGCAGCACGGCGTCGATAATCAAAGACTGGGCGAAGGGGCCTTCCCTTCCTGAGTCGATCGACTTTGGCACGATTACGTTTCCGACAAAGCCAATTGCATAAAGGAAAGTAACGAAGAAAATGAGGTAACTGATTGCGCCGTACAGAAAGGCAATTATTCGACCCATCACCGAAGGCTCCTTTGACTGTAAGTTTGTGCGAAGATAGTCCTACTCAGCACGGGAGTCAACACCTTTCTTGCTAGTCTTTACACACAACCGAGAAGATTTGCATCTTTGAATCCACGCCATTGGCTTGTCGCCGCTCGAATTCGATTCCCGATCCCGAAACCAAATCCATCACGGTGTTTGAGGCCAAAATCTCTCCAAGCTTAGCCAGATCGGCCAATCGCCCAGTTGTTTCGACCGCGGATCCAGTCAGCCTCATTCCGGAAACACGACACAAGCCCGTATGCAGACCTGTCTTGACCTGGATATTAAGTCTCGCTGCGGATTGATTGATCGCACATGCAGCGCGGATCGCGCGAGCCGGTCCATCAAAGGTGGCGATGAATGCGCCACCTGCGTCGCCGACATGACCCTTAAACCATTCCGCTTCCCTTTTCGCCATTGCATGAAAACGCTCGACAACCTTACCGTGCTCTTGATTCGGCTCAGTCGTTGAGGTAATCCGGACAAATAGAATTGTCGCCAGTACAATATCTGATTCCGGCGTATTTTCAATGTTTTTAAGAAAGCTCTCGACCTCGTGCAGAACTTCGTCCTGATTGCCTGCGAAAATGAGGTGGTCCTCGCCCGGTAGTTCGATGTACTTTGCGCCTGGAATTCGCGACGCAATGTAACGGCCCTCTTCTACATTCGAGTCGCGATCGCCGATGCGATGCATAATCAAAGTGGGCACGCGAATCGTCGGCAGCACTTGACGGACATCTATTAGGGTATTCATACGCGCCAGCGCCAGTGCTGCGCGCGGACTCACGCTGCGCCGTTGATAAGTGGCCCACCATTCTCGAAACTTCTCATCATTGGCGCGGCTCGGAGCAAGGTCCTCTATGCCCAAAGGCCCGCCCCATTGATGCTCGAGCGCATCGTAAAATTTCTGTCGCTCCTCAGGCGTTGGCGCCCACGGATATTCCGGATCCCAAACCCGCTTGGCGAATACGCCAAACGTGATCAGCGCGATCGTTCGTTCCGGATAAGTTGCCGCGAAAAGAAGACACATGTTGCCGCCTTCGGACATACCGAATACCGCCGCGCGCTCGGAGTGCACTGCTTCCATGACCGCGCGCACATCATCCATACGCTGCTCTAATGTAGGCAAGTCTGTCGTCTGATCCGAAAGGCCAGTCCCACGCTTGTCGAATAGAATCACTCTCGCGAAAGATGCCAGTCGATTAAAAAAGCGCGCAACCGACGGCTCTTCCCACATGTACTCAAGATGCGAAACCCATCCGGGCACAAAGACAAGGTCGATCGGGCCTTCGCCGATCATCTGATAAGCGATATTCACGTCGCCGCTCTTCGCATACTTCGTGACCGGATGATAAGAGGAAGTTACTCTCGTCGAACTTTCAGGGAGAACGCTGGTGGTAAGTCCTTCATCTGAGACGGGCGCGGTGCCAATCAGTCTGGTCGGCTCCTCGTGTGAAGCTTCGACCAACCTCGCGCCGTCGACTCGACAGAAATTGAGCGAGGCATCATGGTAAGTCCTTTGACAGTTCGTGCAGCGCTTCATCATTCCTCGAAAATAGAACGTGATATTAAATCGAAAAGGCTGCCCATCACCAAGGCAGCCTCTGATAGAACCAGATTCGATCTGCGACTAAGTGATCTTGACCAGTTCCGGCACGAAGCGCGTTAATTCGGCCTGCGGCGTTGCCCGCGCGCCCTCA
>QHXE01000349.1 GCA_003222835.1 Acidobacteriota bacterium
GGCCGACAGGAAAAGTGGAGGAGAGTTTTCTTTGCTTGTTATTCAGCTACGCCCTCAACCCTCTCCCAAAGGGAGAGGGAGTTTACTTAGATATTCTGCGTTTTCTCCTTAACACGGCGTTTCATTCATGGTACACTGCTAATCCTTATGATTGCCTTGGAATCTTTTCATCCCAGCGTTCGCGATTGGTTCCTGAAGCAGTTCCCTGCTCCGACTGAGCCACAGGCGCGCGCCTGGCCCGCCATTAAGCAGCGACAACATACTCTTATCGCGGCACCAACTGGTTCCGGCAAGACACTCGCTGCATTTCTTTCAGCCATTGATGATCTCGTTTGGAAAGCCGTCGAAGGCAAATTAGTAGATGAAACACAGGTCGTTTACGTCTCACCGCTGAAGGCGCTGAGCAACGACATTAAAATTAATTTACAGGAACCGCTGCGGGGCATTCAGGAAAATCTCAAGACAGCAGGGTTCGATAACGTCGAGATTCGCACATTCGTTCGGACCGGCGATACGCCCGCGAGCGAGCGTGCCGCGATGACGAAGAAGCCGCCGCACATCATCGTTACTACGCCGGAATCGCTCTACATCTTACTCACGAGCGAAGGTGGGCGCCGAATGCTGAAAACGACGCGTACACTCATCGTCGATGAGATTCATGCGATGGTAGACGACAAGCGCGGTTCGCATCTTTCGCTGTCGATCGAACGACTGCAAGCCCTGGTCGCCCCTGGGTACGCAGGCATCCTGCCTGCTCAATCCCAGGAAATGGTAGCCGGCAGGATGCCAGAGCCTCTGGTTCGCATCGGGCTTTCGGCGACGCAGAAACCGATTGAAGAAGTTGCGCGTTTTCTCGTGGGCACTTCCAACATCGACACTGACGGTGTGCCGCGCTGCACGATCATCGATACGGGGCACACGCGCAAGCTGGATTTGGCGATGGAGATTCCCAGCTCGCCGCTCGAAGCGGTGATGTCGAATGAAGTTTGGGAAGAAATCTACAACCGCATCGCCGCGTTAATTCGCGAACACAAAACGACTTTGGTGTTCGTGAACACGCGGCGCATGGCTGAGCGCGTGGCCAGACATCTCGGCGAACGTCTCGGAGACGAGAACGTGACCGCGCATCATGGCAGCCTGGCTCGTGAACTCAGATTGTCGGCAGAACAGCGTTTGAAATCAGGCGAGCTGAGTGCGCTGGTGGCCACTGCTTCGCTTGAACTCGGCATCGACATTGGGGCCGTCGATCTCGTAATTCAAATAGGATCGACGCGCGCGATTTCGACTCTACTGCAGCGCATTGGGCGATCGAACCATACGGTCAGCGGGTTTCCGAAAGGTCGAATCTTTCCGCTATCGCGCGACGAACTGGTTGAATGTGCCGCGTTGCTGGATGCGGTGCGGCGCGGTGAACTCGATCACCTGGAGATTCCTGAACAACCGCTCGACATTCTCGCGCAGCAAATTGTCGCGGCAGTCGCTCCTGAAGAATGGACGGAAGACGGGCTATTCGAAATGATTCGGCGCGCATACCCGTTCAGAAATCTGACGCGCGAAACATTCGAGGCCGTCGTCCGCATGTTGTCTGAAGGCTTCACCACTCGCCGTGGCCGCCGCAGTGCATATCTGCATCACGATGCAGTGAATCGGCGCTTGCGGGCGCGGAAAGGCGCGCGACTCTCCGCCATTACCAATGGAGGCGCCATACCCGACACTTCGGACTATCGGGTGATTCTTGAGCCGTCGGAAACTTTTGTCGGTACGCTCAACGAAGACTTCGCGATCGAGAGTCTCGCCGGAGACATCTTTCAACTTGGCAACGCGTCGTATGCCATCAAGCGCGTCGGAGCCGGCGAAGTGCGCGTGGAAGACGCGCACGGACAACCACCGTCAATTCCGTTCTGGCTAGGTGAAGCGCCGGGACGTTCGGAAGAACTGTCGCAAGCCGTTTCGCGACTACGTAATGAGATTTCTGAGAGGATTGACGATCATGGGAATGGTGCGGACAAGGACGTCCGCGCTCCCAGTATTAAGTGGCTCGTTGACGAGGTTGGAATAAGTCATGGCGCCGCGGAGCAGATAGTTGATTACCTTTTCACAACGAAGCTCGCGCTGGGCGTGATGCCGACTCAGGAGCAGATAGTTGTTGAGCGATTCTTTGACGAGAATGGCAGCACGCATGTCGTGATTCATGCGCCGTTCGGCAGCCGTCTGAATCGCGCCTGGGGATTGGCGCTGCGCAAGCGTTTCTGTCGCACTTTCAATTTTGAACTACAAGCTGCCGCAACCGAAGATTCAATCGTTCTATCGCTCGGACCCACGCACAGTTTTCCGCTCGACACGATCTTCAACTATTTGAATTCGAAGACCGTCTGCGATGTGTTAACGCAAGCGCTGTTGGGCGCCCCGATGTTCAATATTCGTTGGCGCTGGAACGCCACGCGGGCGCTGGCGATTCCGCGCTGGCGCAGCGGCGGCAAAGTCGCCCCGCAACTTCAACGCATGGCTGCGGAAGATTTACTGGCGCTCGTCTTTCCCGATCAGGTTGCCTGTGCCGAGAATCTCACCGGGCCGATCGAAGTTCCCGCTCATCCGCTGGTTTCACAGACGATTCGCGATTGCCTGGAAGAAGCGATGGATCTTCGCGGGCTGGAAGCTTTGCTGCAATCGATCGAACGCGGTGAGCGACATTTGATTGCGCGCGAGATGACTGAGCCGTCGCCGCTGGCTGCCGAGATTCTGACGGCGAAGCCTTATGCGTTTCTCGACGATGCTCCGGCCGAAGAGCGAAGAACACTGGCGGTAATGAATCGTCGTTTTCTCGATGCGGAATCGGCGGCTGATTTAGGCAAGCTGGACATGGCGGCCATCGAGCGTGTGCGCGGAGAGGCTTGGCCTCAGGCGGAAAACGCGGATGAGTTGCATGATGCGTTGATGCAGCTTGGATTCGTCACTATCGAAGAGGGACGGAAGAATGATTGGCAGGGACTATTTGATGAGTTATTAAGTGAAGGAAGAGCGAGTGTCTTAGAGTCAGGACCACCTGCGGTAGCGGGTGGGTACTTAGATGGTAGTGCGACCGACGGATACCCACCCGCTATCGCAGGTGGTACTGACACGGTGTGGGTTGCGGCTGAACGATTGAATCATCTTCGCGCAATTCACCCGCAAGCATCACTGACTCCGCAAATCGATCCTCCCGCGAGCTATGCGAATGAAACCTGGTCGTTTGAGCAAGGGCTGGTGGAGATTCTGCGCGGACGGCTGGATGGGCTCGGACCGGTGACCGTTGCTGAACTGGCGGTTTCGTTTTCGCTTCCGGCTAATCAGATTGAAATTGCGCTGGCGAAGTTGGAGGGCGAAGGATTTGTGATGCAGGGGCAATTTACGCCGGAAGGTACGCAGGCGTCCTCGCCTGCTCACCGCCAAGAAGAAGCGCGCGGGGAAGCGCGCGTACCGGTCGAGTGGTGCGCGCGTCGTCTGTTGGCGCGCATTCACAGGTACACACTCAATCGCTTGCGCAAAGAGATCGAGCCGGTTTCGGCGGCGGATTTCATGCGCTTTCTTTTCGTCTGGCAGAAGGTCGCGGCCGATCACAAAGTCGAAGGCGCCGCGAGCGTTGCGGCAATCCTCGATCAGCTTGAAGGCTTCGAAGCGCCGGCCGGCTCATGGGAATCTGAAATCCTGCCGGCGCGGATCGCGGATTACGATCCGGCATGGCTTGACGGGCTCTGTCTCTCAGGCAAACTAACATGGTTGCGTCTGTCGCCGCCGAAGTTATCCCCGGATAGGACCAATAGCTCATCTCCGGTTCGCAGCACGCCGGTCGTTCTCCTGAGCAGAAAGAGTGTGTCCACCTGGAGCAAAGCGTTTCCCCCTCTGCTCGAAGCGAACGGGACTCAGCTTAACACCAACACTGAAGCTGTCTACGGATACCTGAAAGATCATGGCGCATCCTTCTTTATCGATATCGTCGCGGGAACGAATCTTCTGCCGAGCATGATCGAAGAAGCGCTCGGCGAATTGGTCTTTCGTGGATTGGTAAGCGCCGACAGCTTCACCGGATTGCGCGCGTTGCTGACGCCGCTCAGCAAGGGCACTCACCGCAAAATCGAAAAGCGCAGGCGCCGGCGAAAGCAGGTTTACAGTATGGACGAAGCGGGACGCTGGGTGCGGCTGCGGCGCGAAGAGCAAGGGCAAGCGCCTAACTCTAGTGCATCCGGCAGCAATGGCAGCAATGCAATCGATCGCGAAACGCTCGAAGCGGTCGCGCACAAGCTGCTACAACGTTACGGTGTAATCTTTCGCAAGCTGCTCGACCGAGAATCGATCACCGTGCCCTGGCGCGATCTGCTGCGGGTCTATCGCCGACTGGAAGCGCGCGGAGAGATCCGTGGCGGACGATTCGTCGGTGGATTTTCCGGAGAGCAGTTCGCATCGCCTGAGGCCGTGCAGATGTTGAGATCGATTCGTCGCGCGCCCGTCGATGAATCGATGATTTCAGTGAGCGCGGCCGATCCTCTTAATCTCGTCGGCATCATTACACCGGGTTCCCGACTCTCCACTGTTTCATCGAATCGCGTGTTGTATCGCGATGGTATTCCGATTGCCGTTCTCGAAGCAAAAGAGATTCGCTTTCTCACAGAAATGGGTGCGGCGGATCAATGGCGGGCGCGAAATGCTTTGCTCCGCCGGCATGTCCCACCAAAAGTTCGCGCCTACTTGAGTCAGGCGGGCAGAACTGTCTCACCACCTCAGGCTATTTCACGACTTACACATTGATCCGTTTAGCGGCGGGCTATGCCCGCCGCTTAATTCGCCAATCAGGCGGGCGGTAGCCCGCCCTTAAACGATTAGGCAAAAACTGACGGCATTCGGGTTGCTGGTTCCAGAGCCAGCGCGGGATATTTTGCGGAAGTGGTGGATCATTCGCGGACACTTTCGCGCGAAGTGTTCGTCAAGACTACACGAACACCTGGGCTGCCGACTATGGAGCCAAACAGGGGCAATCATGGCAGGAAAGAAAGATAATAAACGCGAGTTGATCGATACGGGAAAAGACAAGCGCTTTGTGCGGCGCGATGAGAAGGGTCGTTTCGACGAAGTCGCCGACGTGGGACGATCGCTTTCACAAGACGTGCGCAAAGAAGCCAAGACTAAGGTCCCCCCGGGACAGGGCGACCGCGGAGATCAGGAACGGCGAAGAAGTTAAATCGGTGGAGGCATCGCGGCCAATTGATTCCTACAATTGATTCTTAATAGACGCGCTCTGGTTTTGATCTGAGCGTGATTTGAGAGGAGGACTTTCCATGAATAAAGGTGTAACCCTGATCGGAGGAGTTGGACTAGGCGCGGCGCTGATGTACATGCTCGATCCGGACCGCGGCAAGCGACGCCGCGCGCTAGTTCAGGACAAGGTCACAGCAGCCGGGCACAAAGCGGAAGACCTCGCCGGCAAAATGACGCGCGACGTGCGCAATCGGATTTACGGCACGGCCGCCGAGATCAAATCGTTGTTTAGTCATGAAGAGGTGTCCGACGACGTCCTGGTTGCGCGCGTGCGTTCGAAGCTCGGCAGACATCCGGTGCATGACGGAGCGCTAAACATCACCGCGAACAACGGCATCATTACGTTGAGAGGACCAGTCCTGACGGACGAACTGCCAAAAGTGCTAAGAAGTGTGCGCTTCGTGCGGGGAGTAAAAGGCATCGACAATCGGCTCGAGGTCCACAACGAAGCCGGCAGCGTATCGGCTCTTCAGGGCACACCTCAACCGGCATCAGCATAACCAAAGCGCGGTGATCGGTTGCCGTAACCTGCGGTAGAGGGCAGTTGGCACAATCATAGAGAGTTAATCAGTGTCGAAGGTCAGCTAACCTCTGCCGCAGGCGGTACTGTCTAGGCGCCTTTGGCTTTTACTTCTAATGGCAGATAGTAGTCGAGGAGGGTCTCCAACCGCTCAAAATCGATTGGCTTCAGCAGATAATCATCGCACCCTGCGGCTACCGCAGTCTCAAAGTGCTGTTCATAACCGGTAATTACCACGACGGGTACTTCAATCTTCTTGAGTTCGTTCCGCAAGCGTCTCAGGACACTCAAGCCGTTTAGCTGCGGCAACTCCAGATCGAGCAGAACCAAACCGGGGTTCTCGCGCAGGATGACTTCGATGGCTTTCTCGCCATCGCTCGCTTCGGCGACGCGATAGCCTCTTGCCCTTAGCACTGTTGAGAACATCATGCGCGTGTCGTCGTTGTCATCGGCGATCAATATCAATCGATCGACGCTCTTTGCATGCTTGGCAGCGATCGCAGCCGCGTTCAAATTAGACGACTTCGCTAAAGGACCTGTTTGCTTTGAAGTTGAAGACATGATTACCGCCTCGTTCCTGAAAAACAGCAGCGCAGTCAAGTTCAGCTTCGCGAGGATTAGCATTGCGAGGCAACTGAAGACTGCGATGGCACCATATCACAAACGCGAAGGCACTCCAAAGCGCTTCTCGCCGATCAAGTGAAGGTTACTAAGTTGTAAATGTCGTTCTCAGGAGATAGGGAAGAGTCTATTCGCTACGCAGCCGTGGCGCTCGCTCTGAGCGGCACGTAGTAATTCAAAATCGATTCGAGGCGCTCAAAGTCGACCGGTTTAATCAGATAGTCGTCGCATCCGGCTGCCACTGCGGTGTCGAAGTGTTTGTCATATCCGGTAATCACCACGACAGGGATGTCGATGACGTGGAGATCGTTTCGCAATCGTCGGATGACGTTCAATCCGTTCATCAGCGGAAGGCCAAGATCCAATAGCACCAAACCCGGATTCTCGCGCAGCGTGACTTCAATCACTTCTTCGCCATTGCTGGCTTCAACCACGCGATAGCCTTTCGTTCCCAGCAGGGTCCTGAACATCACCCGAGTATCGTCGTCGTCATCGGCGATCAAGACCGTGGGTTCTGTAATCAGCTTTGCGTCCTGGTGCGGACGACTCATAACATTGTGAGTCCTCTCGTCCGCGGTGAAAGACATGTGGCCAAAGCTACGGCGCGGTTCGCCAAGTGAGCCGGTAGTTTTTGTACGTGAAGAATATGGCATCGTCTTCTCGGAAGCCGAATCTCGTTCTGGCCTAGAGATCCTGCTTACCTCCTTTCGAGGATTACCTTGTCGGGGTGAACGGTCACATCCTAGACTCCGAGCAAAGAATCGGTCTGTACGAAATGGCACATAATTGTGAAAACTGGAATGGAGGGAAAGGAATTCTTTTTTAAAAGGTCGGTTCGGGATGCAGATCCAAACTCTCAACTCTCCTCTTCTAAAGTAGAGGGCGCCTCAGCGTACCCATTGCTGGACTAAACCCCATGACTGGCGTATCGTGTAATTGAAGCAACAACATCGTTCTTTTCCAACTTACTCATCTCTCGACATCGGGTTAAGACTTATCCCACGAAAGGTCTCCTCCTTGTGCCGTTAGCTGTGTTTTCACACGCGACAGCAGCGAGGAGGCGAATTGCCACACAACCACAATAGAAGTACGCAACCTGGGAATCTTGTATCGTCCGCTGGCGCACAAAATTCAGGGTCGCAAAGTAATGGCGCGCGCTCAAACGCAATTCTGAATACGCTCTCCGAATCGCAACTCGCTCAACTTTTGCCAAAACTCAAGACTGTCGAGCTCGAATTAGGACACGTTCTTTACAAGCCGGAGCAGACAATCGACTACGTCTATTTTCCAACGGCGGGAATCATTTCTCTGCTGGCTACGTTCGAAGACGGCGCCACGGTCGAAGCGGGCGTGATAGGTACAGAAGGAATGCTGGGAACACCGGTCGTCCTGGGCGCTGAAACCACGCCCCATCAGGCGCTCGTGCAAGCGAGCGGACAAGCGATGCGGATGTCCGTGCACGATTTGAACGGGGAAGTGGGCCGGGATGGCTCGCTGCTTAAGAGCATGTTGCGTTACACCAACGCGATGTTCATCCAGGTCGCTCAGACCGCCGCCTGCAATCGTTTGCACACGATCGAGCAGCGCCTCGCGCGCTGGCTGCTGCTGACTCACGATCGAGTGCAACGAGATGAGGTCTCACTGACTCAGGAATTCCTTTCCCGAATGCTCGGTGTGCGCAGGGCCGGCGTGAGCGTGGCGGCAAATAATCTCAAACAATCCGGAGCGATCGACTATAGACGTGGCAATGTCATCGTTGTAGATCGCCAGCGCCTGGAGCAAACATCTTGTGAGTGTTATGAAGCTGTCAAGCAGGAATATGATCGCAACCTCAAGACCTGATCGCGAAGCTAACCCGTTACGTTTCGACTGTTTTCTCCTGATCGCCGTTCTAACTTGCGCTAACGTACAGACATCTCCCACTGAGACAGTCAATGATTATCGTTTTTTAACGGACGTCTGAATTAACGGATGTCCGGAAAGGCGATCCGTGAGCACACCAACTGGACGAACAATTCTGGTAGTTGAGGACGTCGACGAGATTAGCTCGCAGATGAATCGACTCCTCACAAAACGCGGCCATCGAGTGTTACAGGCATCGAATGCCGAAGAGGCAATTCGAATTGCCGAGGCAAACCATCCCACGATAATTCTGACGGACCTCGACCTTCCGACGTTCGATACGTTGATGAAGCTAGTCGAAGAACATAAGGATTTGAGGAATCTGTTGGTGGCGATCATAGACATTGACACTCCGAAAGTGAGCGACGGCCGCCTCAAGGTCTTAGCAGATTTCGATTCCCTGGATGATTTGATTGACTCGACGCAAAGCCAATCGGGTCATCAGGCTTGACCAACTTGTACGAGAGCGTACAGACGGACCTAATAAGCTATTTGCGCAGACTAAAAAACTCAGGGTTCGTTCTTAGATCAACGAACTGGAGACGACAGATTGAGTTTTCTGGCCTGCACATTAACTTCGTTCAAATCTCGACCAGAAAGACCCCCGGAATGCTCTTCGAGCCCCAAGATGGGAATTGGTACGTTGTCGCTACTTGTGAGGAGTGCCAATCAATGATCGTTCTGTTTCGTGATTTGACTGACGGCAAGGGTTCAGTGAATGCGACGTACGGCGTTGCCTGTCCTCGTTGTCAGCATGAAGGACATTATGATGGACGGCACTATCGGCATTCGAGCGAGGTATCGAAAACCTAATCACGGCTCGATCAAGCCGAAGTTACCGTCCTGCCGTTTGTAGAGCACTCCCACGCGGCTCGTCTCCGCGTCGCGAAAGACAAGAAAGTTATCGGGTCTCGCGGAAAGGTCCAACGCGGCCTCTTCGGCTGTCATGGGCTTCACACTGTAACGCCGCGCGTTGATAATTCGCACCGGCAGAGGTGTGGCTTCTATCTGCCCATCCGGATGCGGCGCTATCGCCGAGGTCTTACGCGCATTATGTTTGCGGTCGATGATTCTCTTCTTTAGTTTCAGCGCCTGCTTTTCGATCTTACCGACGGCGCGAGTCAGCGCCATATACATGTCTGCATTGGTATCGCTCGCCGTGAGCGTATGATCCAGCCAATGAACAACTAATTCACCCGTCTGCCGGTTCTTCTCGACCGCCAAAATCACATGCACGGGAACATTATTGCCGTTAAAGATGTGTTCCAGCTTTCTGAACTGTTCCTCAACATGACGGCGAATTGCTGGCGTGACTTCAACGTGACGGCCGGTATATTCAAACGTCATTCTGGTCTTGGCCCTCCTAGTTCTTCCGCCTGGACGCCCGAGCGCCCGAGTCTCATCTGCGATTTCCATGAACTAAACTATCGCGCGGCGCTCGCGCGAACCGGGGATGTGCATTTGATCGCGATACTTCGCCACCGTTCTCCGCGACAACTTGATTCCATCTTTCACCAGTATCTTTACCACTTGATCGTCGGTAATTGGGTTGTGAGAGTCTTCTTCTTCTATCAATTTTTTAATCTTTAATTTGATTATCCTGGTTGATACTTCCTCGCCCTCTTCATTCAACATCCCTTCGGTGAAGAAGCGCCGCAGCTCGATTACGCCCTGTGGCGTATGCGCGTATTTTCTATTAACAACGCGCGACACCGTGGAAAGATGCATCCCGATGTCTTCGGCAATGTCCTTGAGCATCATCGGCTTGATGTACTCGACGCCTTTGTCGAGGAATTCTTTCTGGCGATGGACAATCGATTCGACCACGCGATAGATCGTCTGGCGGCGATGTTCGATATTGCGCAGAAGGTCGACGGCGGAGCGCATTTTCTCTTTGATAAAATTCCGGGTTTCTTTCGTCACGGTGGCCTGCGAAAGCATCTGCTGATAGCTGGGACTAATACGCAGCCGCGGGCTGCCGTCGTCGGCAAAGTAGATGACATACTCGGTGTCGTCTTCCAGCTTCTCGATATAAATCTCCGGCGAAATCAGGATGGGCTCTTCGGACGAGTAGCGCCTGCCTGGAAAAGGATCGAGAGTGCGAATGAATTGCAGCTCGGCAGCTAGGGTCTCGATATCGATTCCGATCTGCTTCGATAGATGCGGCAGTTTGTGTTGCTGCAACGCTTCGAGATGATCTCGAATCAGCTGCGTCGCCAATCGCTCAGTCTCGCCGCGAACTTCGAGCTGTACCAGCAGGCAGTCCCGCACGTCGCGCGCGCCGCAACCCACAGGCTCGAGTCTCATTACGATCGCGCGCGCTTTCTCGACCGTCTCCTCTGACCACCCGCCCTGCGCCGCGATCTCTTCGTTAGTCGCTTTCAATCGACCATCTTCATCAAGATTTCCGATCACGCTCTCGGCCGCGTCGCAAACCTCGACGTCCGCACAATCCATGTGAAGCTGCCATTCCAGATGTTCGGATAACGAGGGAGCCTTGGTCAGAAATTGCTCGAAAGTAGGGGCGTCTTCTTTGTATTCGAACTCCTGTGTTTTGTAACCGGGATCAAGATAGTCCTGAAATTCGCGCCCGAAGTCGATTTCTTCAAAAGCGTCGCGCGTGGCGTCCGTCGCGGCGTCCTCCGTAGTTTCAGCGCCCACCGCCTCGCCATCGCTGCCCACAAAATCAGCCTCGCTATCGCCGGCAACATAATCAGGCTCACTCTCGGCGGAAACCGGCGCTTCTGCTTCGGTCGTGCCGGCGCCGTTTGAAGAGGCGTCGCCCACTTCTGGCGACGTTGCTGCGACTGTCGGAGCATCGAAGCTGTCCATGTCGCCGCCGCTGGCCATGTGATCGATAATTTTCTCCGCCAGCTCCTGCGCCTCTTCCTGCGTCGCGACCTCTTCGAGCACCGGATTCTCAGTGAGTTGCTGCTGAATTAGATCGGTTAGCTCGAGCGAAGTCATCTGCAACATCTCGATCCGTTGGCGCAATTGCGGCGTCAACACGAGACGTTGCGAAAGACTGGTAGTAAGCCTTACTGACATACGATCGACTGATAGCTTAATTAACGGTCGGGGATTTCGTTAGCGGAAAAACCGCAGAAGGATTATAACCCATTAGCGCGCTAATCAAGCACCGAACTTACATGCGGAACTTCTCGCCGAGATAAAGCCTTCTGACTTCCGCGTCTTCTGTCAAGTCGCGCGGCGCGCCGGATCTGAAAATTCTTCCCTCAGCCATGATGTACGCACGATCTGTCACGCCAAGAGTCTCGCGCACGTTGTGATCGGTAATCAATATTCCGATTCCCCGATTGCGCAGATAGAGAATTACGCTCTGTATATCATCGACTGCTTTCGGATCGATTCCCGCAAATGGCTCGTCCAACAAAATAAATTGTGGCGCTCGCCTCCGGACAAGGAGTCTCCGCGCGTGTTACGAACGTGGGCGATACCAAACTCCTCAAGCAGCTCCTCAACTCTTTTTAATTGCTCGCGCCGGCGCAGGCCCATCGTCTCCAACACCGCAAGAATATTGTCTGCGGCCGTCATCTTGCGGAAGACTGAAGGCTCTTGCGGCAAGTAACCGAGGCCCAGACGTGCGCGCAGATACATGGGCAGCCTGGTTACATCCTGATCGGCGAGATGGACCCGCCCTGCTTCCGGCGTTTCCAGGCCAATGATCATGTAGAAGGTAGTAGTCTTGCCCGCGCCATTCGCTCCGAGCAGACCCACCACTTCGCCCGGTTCCACATGCAGCGTTACGCCATCGACCACGCGGCGGCGTCCATAGGATTTTTGCAGTCCGGAAGCGACCAGCGCTTGCGCCGACGGGACCTTGCCTGGATCGGTATTCAGCTTAACTTCCGGAAAATTCGTGATCGATGGCGCTTCGATAGTTGTCGACAACCCGGTTTCTCCGAACAGATGCAATCTCGCCACAGTCTAACTGCTGCGCACGGCTCTCACAAATGCTTTCATGCGTTCAGGATCTTTGCGTCCTGGCAAAGATTCCAGGGAACTGCAAGCATCGACCGCGAAAGGTTGCACTTCAGCAATTGCCTTGGCAACGTTTTCCGGTGAAAGTCCTCCTGCAAGAAACAAGCACGGAAAAATCTCCCGTGCGCGACGGGCCACCGACCAGTCGATAACCTGTCCGGTCCCTCCCCACAATTGCGAATGAAACGAATCGAGCATGATCGCGTCTGCTTCATACGTTCCGACCTGTTGGGGGTCGAAGGTCGGATCAACCCGAAGAGCCTTGATGATTAGCAGACCATCGCGCCAAATGCGCTTCACAGTCTGGCAGTACTCGGCCGATTCGTCGCCATGTAGCTGCACGGCGTATACCCCGGACTCTCCGGCAATGCGCACTAAGGCCTCAGGCGAACTCTCGTTAACAAACACCGCAACCATTATCGGCGCCTGCGGCGAATACTCTAATTCCGACTGAAGCTCCTCGATGATCTCTCGAGCATGACTGGGTTCGATAAAGCGTGGACTGGGTCCATAGAAATTAAAGCCCAGCATGTCCGCGCCCGCTTCGGTCGCAGCGCGCGCGTCCTCCAGATTCGTGATGCCGCAGATTTTTATTAGAGTCATTCGAACAATTTCTCTAGCCCAGGCGTTTACGCCTGGGTAACGAAAATGGAATTGATTTCTTCCAGCCCCCTTCAGGAGTCTGTCGAGAAAACAGCCGCGTAGCGGCGAAATGTTTATAGAACACCAGACCGAATTGAGATCTGGAAGCTCCTTTAGGAGCGAAACCGAATACCTTTCGCCCATAAATGGGCTCCTCGCGTCGAGCTTGGTTCCTTTCTATAAACATCGCATCCCTACGGGATTTTTCCGACAGACTCCGGAAGGAGGCCCGATAAAAATCTCCTCTTCCCAGGCCTGAACGCCTGGGCTAGAGAACACATTTCTTCTACGCTTTGCCAGGCGTGAACTGACCTAGAGAGAGCTGCGCCAATAATTCTTCCGGATCATCTGCTCGCATCAGAGTCTCGCCGATTAGGAATCCGCGATAACCGAGCCCACGCAGCCGCTGAATGTCGTCGGCCGATCCTATTCCACTTTCGCTAATCAAGAACGTATCCTTGGGCGCCGCCGACGCAAGCTGGACGGATGTTTCGAGCGAGACTTCGAATGTGCTCAAGTTTCGATTGTTGACGCCGATGACTTGAGCGCCGGCTTGGACCGCTCGGCCCAGTTCTTCTGAAGTATGCACCTCAACCAACGCGTCCATTCCCAATTCGTCTTCCGTGATTGTACGCAACCGAACGAGCGTATCGTCATCCAGCGCGGTGACGATCAGCAATAACGCATCCGCGCCGGCGGCGGCCGATTCGTAGACTTGATATTCGTCAAAGATGAAATCCTTCCGCAGAATCGGAAGGGAAATCGCTTGCCGGACAGCGCGCAGATCATCGAGCGAACCGGCAAAATAGTCTTCTTCCGTAAGCACCGAAAGCGCCACCGCGCCACCTAGTTGATAAGTCTTAGCAATGGCCACTGGATCGGCGTTGCGGCTTAAGTCGCCCTTTGATGGTGAGCGTCTTTTGAATTCAGCAATGATATTAATCCGCTCGTTTTGCGTCAGCGCGCCTCTGAGCGCTTGCCGGGCGGACATTTTCCGCAAACGCATTGTGTCGCTGCGGAGTTCCGCCAACGGCCTGACTTTCTTCGCTGATGCGACTCGAACCTTTTTGGTCTCGATGATTTGCGAAAGAATGTCCATTCGCTCACTGCTGAACGACCGACTGGTCCTTAAACGTCATTCGTCGCCTCGACTAATTGATCCAGCTTAGCCGACGCCGCACCGCGGTCGATGCTTTTGGCCGCAATTCGCGCCGCATCGCGTAGATTTTCGCCAAGACCTCCGACATGTAATGCCGCAGCGGCGTTTACAATGACCAAAGCCCGCGCTTCGTCCTGTCTCTTGCCGGACACCACATCGCGAATGATGGCCGCGTTCCCTTCCGCGTCGCCACCACGCAAGTGATCGAGTTCACCGCGACCGAAACCAAAGTCATCTGGCCCCACCTGGAACGTTCGCACTTGGCCCTGGATGGTT
>QHXE01000202.1 GCA_003222835.1 Acidobacteriota bacterium
ATCGCGGGAGCGTACAGCATTGAAGTGGCGCCATTGAGCGGATATGAGAATCCTTCGGGACGTTACGAAATCAAGGTGGTCGAATTACGAAAGGCCACCGATCAGGAGTTGCAGTCAATAAAAAATCAGGATGTCATCAAAGCCAAAGGCCTGGCTTTACTCACCGAAGCAACTCAAAGCTTGCCACAATTGCGTCGCCCGCAAACACGTGCCGGGTTCCAGATAAAAGCCGCGCAACTGCTTTGGACTTCTGATGAAAAACGCGCCTCGAAACTAATGGAGCAGGCAATCGAGAGCGTCAAGGAATTCATCGCGAACGTCGATGAGAATGACCAGAGTTATTACGAGAGTTTTCAAACCGCAAACCAACTCAGACATCAGGTAGTCGAGGCGCTTGCGCCGCATGATCCTGACCTGGCGTTGAGTTTCCTGCGCGCAACTCGCACGCTTTCGAATCCTGATCGTTCGCGAGGGAGCGCTCGGGTAAATGAGGAACTTCAACTCGAACTATCGCTGGCGAGTCAAATAACGGCCGTGGATCCGAAGCGCGCATTTCAAATCGCTGAGGACGCGCTCAAGAACGGTTATTCAGCAAGTGCGATTGACACCATCCATAGATTGCGTTCGAAGGATCCCGAGTTGGCGGCGAAGCTGGCTCATGACATTGCGGCGAAACTAACGAGCGAATCTTTGCTCAGGGTTCCTGAGGCAGGGTATCTGGCGAGCAGTCTTCTTTATCTGGCCCGAACGATGAGAAGACCGCAGATGGCTGCGGGCGATGGAACAGCGAATTCGGATCTGATTTCTGAGGACGAGTATCGAGATCTATTTCAAAAGGTTCTCACGGAAGCGCTTTCTTATTCTCCGCCGGGCCCGAATATTTATTCTCCCGAAAGGGATGTCGCACAAAATCTGCTGAATTTGCTCAAGCAGATGAAAACTGATTTGCAAAGCTATGCTCCCGAACGCGTCGCGGCTGTCGAAAAGAAGTGGACGGAACTAAATAATATGGGTGGCGCCCAGGCTGAGCCGTGGCAGAAATATCAGACCGCAATTAACAATGGCACGGTCGAGGCCGGACTTGAATCCGCAGACCAGGCGCCGCGAGAGATGAGAGATCAACTCTATCAGCAGCTTGCCAACAGGGCCGCGGCAGCCGGTGATCTGGCGAGAGCGCGGCAAGTATTGACCGAGCACATTGCTAATCCCATGCAGCGTCAGCAGGCGCTGAGGAATCTGGACCAGCAGGCAATTTACGGCGCGATGGCCAGGGGGAAAGTTGATGAAGCATTCCGCATCCTGGACGCCTTTCGCCCAACCAGCGAACGCGCTGCGATCCTGGGGCAAATCGTCAATCAGATTGGCCCAGGGCTTAAGAGATCGGCCGCGGTAGCTTTTCTGGAGCAGGCGCGAAGTATGATCAGCCCATCGGCTCAAGCGCCAGATCAGCAGCAGATGCATGCTCTGTTTGAGATTGCCCGAGCCTTTTCACGATTTGACTCGACCCGCGCTTTCGAAATTGTCGAGCCGCTGATAGATCAATTCAACGAGATAAGCGCGGCGGCGGCGGCCATGGATGGGTTTGGCCAAAAGTATTATCAAGATGGCGAGGTGATAATGCAGAACGGTAACGCGATAGGAGAAGCGGCAAATCAGCTTGGCACGGCTCTGGGCAGTTTAGCGTTGGTCAATTTCGAGCGAGCAAAAGCAGCGGCGGATCGTATTCGTCTTGTCGACATTCGAATGCAGGCTTATCTGACTATCGCTCAGCAAACCATTGAAGCTGGTAAGAACACAGGCGCCGAATAAAGACGGAATATCTCCGCTGACGATTTTCCAACCCCAAAACAGCTTGCCGCCTCGCGGTTTTTGCGAGAAAATCCCTCCCGAATCAAACGCATCTTCCGAATGCCGGATTTGAAAATGTATTTCAAGCAATTCTATCTCGGTTGTCTCGCTCATGCTTCTTACTTGATCGGCTCAGATGGTGAAGCGGCGGTCGTCGATCCGCAGCGCGACGTCGATCAATATATTCAGGAAGCCGGGGCGCAGAATCTCAAGATTAAATACATCGTTGAGACTCATCTGCATGCGGATTTCATCAGCGGTCATCGCGAACTCGCAGCGCGCACCGGCGCCAAAATCGTTTTTGGGGAGAGAGCCGAAGCCACGATTCCGCACCACGCGGTGAAGGAAGGCGACGAGCTAACGGTTGGACGAGTGAAACTGCGCTTCATGGAAACTCCGGGCCACACGCCGGAAAGCATTTGCGTTCTGGTTATCGACACTGAAGCCTCCGATCAACCGCAGAAAGTTTTGACCGGCGACACGCTTTTCATCGGCGATGTCGGCCGGCCGGATCTTGCGGGCGCGAAAGGTTACACCCCGCAGACAATGGCCGCCATGATGTATGACAGTCTGCGCGAGAAGCTTTTGAAGCTTGGTGACGCAGTCGAAGTCTTTCCGGCACACGGCGCGGGATCGATGTGCGGCAAAAATCTTTCAACGGAAACATCCTCCACGATCGGCCAGCAGCGTAAGTTCAACTACGCACTTCAGCCGATGAGCAAAGATGAGTTCGTCAAAATGATGACCACGGATTTGCCGGAGGCGCCCGCCTATTTTTCAAAAGATGCGGAAATTAATCGCATCGGCGCCGCATCCCTGAACGGACTGCCTCGGCCCGCGCCGTTATCACCCGCTGAAGTTTGCAAACTTGCGGCGCAAGGTTTCGTGATTCTCGATGTGCGCTCGGCCGGAGAATTTGGCGCAGGGCATGTTCCGGTTGCACTCAATGTTGGGCTCGGTGGCCAATTCGCGTCCTGGGCCGGCTCGCTGATTCCGATGACTTCGTCGATCGTGATCGTCGCCGATTCCGAAGCGCAAGTGGACGAGGCACAGGTGCGTCTAGCGCGCGTTGGTCTGGAAAATGTCAAAGGTTATCTCGCCGGGGGAATGAATGCCTGGCAGGAAGCGGGGCTCGAACTCGCACTTGTTCCCCAGATCAGCGTGAACGAGTTGCGGGAACTGATTGAGACGCGACCTAATCTGCAAGTCATAGATGTACGCCGGCCGGCAGAGTACCAAAGCGGCCATGCCCCGCGCGCGGTCAGTGCGCAGCTCGCGACGTTGCGAGAGAAGCTTTCGCAATTGAATTTGCGGCCGACGGAGCCGGTCGCGGTTATCTGTGCGGGCGGCTTTCGCTCCAGTGCCGCCACCAGCTTGATGCAGCAAGCCGGTTTTACTAATCTGCTCAACGTCACTGGCGGCACCAAAGCCTGGATTGATGCGGGGTACGAAGTTGAGATGCCGGCTTGAATTGCCGACCGGAAAAGAAAACAACTTTACCGCAGAGGTGGCAGAGGTTTTCGAGCGGAGGAACGCAGAGAAATCCTCGGCGACCTCTGCGTGATCCTCTGTAACCTCTGCGGTTAAGAAGTCGCAAGTTGCTCGCAACGTCAAAAGGACCAGCCCCAATGAAATCAACTCAATTCGACCGCCGCAACTTCCTGTCACTAGCTGGAAAAAGTCTCGGCCTCGCCGCCCTTTCATCATCGACGATCGCGTCGCTCTTGAAAGAGATTCATGCAGCGACAAAAACGATTGCTCATTTGACGCCGGAACAGGCGGCGATGGATGAAGACTACTGGTCCACGATTCAAAACGCCTTCACCGTCACGCGCGGCATCATCAATCTGAACAACGGAGGCGTATCGCCGAGCCCGCGCATCGTCACCGAGGCCCTGGTGCGTTACATCTGGCAGCAGGAAGACGCGACCGCCTACACGATGTGGCAAATTCTCGAGCCGCAATCGGAAACCATCCGCACCGGATTGGCTGAACTGTTCGGCTGTGACCGCGAAGAGATTGCCATCACGCGCAACGCCTCTGAGTCGCTCGAGACACTGCTCTTGGGTCTGGATCTGAAATCGGGCGACGAGGTTCTGACGACGACACAGGACTACGGACGTATGCTGACGACTATTCGCCAGCGCGAGCAGCGCGGCGTTCGAACGCGCCATCACGCCGCGCACGCGTCTGATTCAGATTGCGCACCAAATTAATATCACCGGCCAAATCACGCCGATCAAAGCTGTCTGCGAGATGGCGCGGGCGCGTGGCGTCGAAACGATTGTCGATGGCGCGCATTCCTTCGCACAGTTCTATTTCAAACAATCGGACTTGAGTTGCGATTATTTCGGCACCTCGCTTCACAAGTGGCTCTATGCGCCGAAAGGCACAGGGCTGCTCTATGTGAAGCGCGACAAGATCGCGAAAGTGTGGCCGTTGTTCGCTGCCGAAGAAAAGCAAAAGTCAGACATTCGCAAGTTCGAAGAGATTGGGACGCACTCAGCGGCGCCGAAGTTGGCGATTGGCGAAGCGTTGCTGTTTCACAACGGCATCGGCGGTAAACGCAAAGAAGCGCGGTTGCGTTATCTGTCGCGATACTGGATGGATCAGCTCAAGAACATTCCGAAAGTTCGCTTCAATACGTCGTTCGATCCCGCGCAAATGTGCGCTATCGCGAACGTGCAAATCGAAGGGCTGGATCAGGGGAAGATTGGCAGCTATCTATTTAGTCAGCACCACATCTTCACGACGCCGATCGTCCATGAGGAGTTTCAGGGACTGCGCATCACGCCGAATCTTTATACAACGCTGCCGGAGTTGAATCGTTTCTGTGAAGTGATGGCGACGATTGCCCGCAAAGGTTTGCCTTCCTGAGAACACATTTGACAGCCGGAAGTTTTTCCCATAAAGTGCGCGCGCAATAACGCTTCGAAATTTCAGCGGCAACGATTAATTTTGCCGCGTCCATGGCTCAGACAGCGAGCCCCGTACCTCGCTTCCCCCGGCCCAACACTTGTACGAGAAGGAACCATAAGATGAAAAAGAGAAATTTGCTGATCGCTTCGCTGTTGGTGGCGCTGCTGATCGTTGGAGTCTCAGTTTATGCGCAAGTCAATCGACCCTATCGCAACGGTTCGGTTTGGAACGTTTCGTTCATCCGAATCAAACCAGGAATGGACACAGCTTATATGAATTACATAGCCGGACAATGGAAGTCCGAACAGGAAGCGCAAAAGAAAGATGGGAACATTTTGTCCTACAAAGTTCTTTCAGTTGAAGCGCACACGCCGGGCGAATGGAACCTGATGCTGATGACGGAGTACAAGAGCTTGGCAGCGATGGAGGCTAACGAGGACAAGGCGGAAGCGGTCGCGCAAAGAGTGGTAGGCAACGATGAAAGACAGATGCAGGGTTACCGCGAACGTTTGGAGATTCGCGAAGTCATGGGTGCAAGGCTCGCGCGCGAAATCATCCTGGAACCGAAGGGTCGATGATTCGATTCGCTTGAACAATTCTAAGATGAAAAACGAACCGCCGCTCGCAGTTGTTTCTGAGACGGCGGTTTTTGTTATCGGTGTCTCCGCGCATCTTTTGAATGTTCGCTCGCAGCCTGGGCCAAAACATTCTTGACGCGCGCTCGCAGCGGCCTACATAATCCACCTGCGTGGCACAGACTCGAGATTCAGCGCCGCGAGATCACAGACTTTAGGTCTATACTACTTCTTTTGACTCGATTGGAGGACACTAACAGCAGTGAGCGAAGAATTAGAGAACAGCTTGCAGCAAGCGATCGAGACTTATCTCGGCCAGCGCCTGCGTGCGATTGAGGAGCAGATTTCGCAGCTACAGACGGAATTCGGTGAAGCCTTGACTCGTTTGCGAGAGAGCGCGGCGAGCGAATCTCTGAGCGGAACCTCGCTCTCGGCGTCGATCTTTGCTCATTTTCAAGCAGCGCGCGCTCAGCAGTTGACTGGGGCTGCGGCCCTTGAAAAAGCGCCAAGCTCCGGAGAGACAGCCGCGATCAAGCGCGCGGTCGAACAGATCGTAAAACAACAGTCGCAGGCGGAGGCTCTCAGCACCCTGCTCGTGAACGTCGCCGGATTTGCCGAACGAGTCGCGCTGTTTGTCATCAAGAACGAGCAAGCGATCGGATGGCGAGTGTGCGAGTCGAGTGATCCAACCAATCTCGAGGCAATTCGCGGGGTCGTCTTGCCGCTGTCCAGCGAGAACCTCTTGAGTCAGGCTGCGCGTTCACGCTCATCGTGGCGTGGCGCGCCGGAATCGCATTCCGGGAATCGAGCTTTGATCGATCAGCTTGGCGGGAATCCGCAGAATCTCGCTGCGGTTCCTCTGCTCGCTCGGGGAAGAGTTGTGGCAGTGCTCTATGCCGATTCGGCGTCTTCTGATCCGGACACGATCGGTATGGACGCAATTGAGCTTTTGGCTCGCGTGGCGGCGATGGCTGTCGATCTTGTTTCCAGCGGCCATGTACAAGCAGCCCCCGTGAGTGAACCTGAAGCGGCGGCGCCGCCAGCACCGGCTGTTTCAGAAATGGAAATGCCCGCGGCTGCGGAAGCACCGGCAGTCGAAGCGGAAATAGAGGTTAAGCCTGAGCCGGCCTACGTTCCGCAGGTTGAACCTCAAGCGCCGAGAGTTTTCGTCGAGCCAATCGTTGAGCCGATAGATGAACAAGCTGTTCCTGAACCGTTGAAGGCAAGAGTCGCTGAGTCCGTCGAAGAATCTCTTCCCGAAGTAGCGCCCGAAGCTGCTGCCGAAGAGGAGACACAACTCGCAACGCAACCAGAGCCGCCTGCTGCGATCGAGGCTGCGCCGGAAGTTCAACCAACTCCGCCACTGGTTGAGACGGAACCTGCGCCAGAACTGCAACCGAGTCCCACTCCGTCGGCGCCGAGTTTCCCGTCGCAGTATGCTGCGCCTTTGGGAAGCGGGCGACGTTATGGCGTGACCGAGCCGGAATTACCGCTTGAAGTTGGCGAAGAAGAGCGTCGATTACACAACGATGCGCGCCGCTTCGCTCGTTTGTTGGTTTCGGAAATCAAACTCTACAACGAACCGAAAGTGAGAGAGGGCCGCAACAATGGCGATCTTTACGATCGCCTGCGCGAAGACATCGACCGCTCCCGCCAGATGTACGACAAGCGAGTTGCACCGCCCGTCGCCGCCCGCCACGATTACTTCCATCAGGAATTGGTGAACACTCTAGCTGAGGGCGATCCGGCAAAGCTGGGAGCAAGTTACCCTGGCGCATCCGCGCTGTAGCTAATCTAATTAATTAAAACACTAGCCCGAATCCCACAACCGCCGGCTTGCGCCGGCGGTTGCGGATGACCATTTCGGCGGCGACGTAGTTGCCGTTGAATTGGTTGAGCTTCGCCAGCCAGAAGTTGAAGCCGGCGAAGTTCAAGTCGGGGGCGGCGTCGGGATTTCTTCTCAGGTAGCCGATGTACTGCATCAAGACAAACGCGCGGTTGAATTCGCGTTGTTGCAGCAGTAGGTTCTCGGCAATCTTCATTAGCACGTCGGCGCGCAGAGCAGGGTCCGCCGGGTTGGGGGTTAACTCGGCGATCAGCGCGGCGCGCTCGGCGCTGGTCAGCACGGCGCCGGCGTTGGTGTCCAAAGCGTTGACGAAAGCGACGGCACTGGTGATGTTCGGATAGCGAATCAGGA
>QHXE01000395.1 GCA_003222835.1 Acidobacteriota bacterium
TGCGCGAGAGGCGAGCGCGTGAAGTCGGAAATGATTTTACCGCGGAGGACGCCGAGGTTCTCGCAGAGGGCGCGGAGGAAACTCTATCCCTTCTTATTCCTCCGCGACAACCTCCGCGCCCTCTGCGGTTAATCAAAATCCAGACAGAGACTCGCCCGACAGTTTTTGATAGACTCGCCGGGCTAGATCATGCCGACGCATCCAGACAATTACGAACCGCTGGTTGAATTCCGGGAAGTGAGTTATGCGTTGAATGGCGGCCAGCGGATCATCGATCGCTTGAACCTCAATGTCGCGCGCGGCGAGACGATGGTTTTGCTGGGCGAATCGGGGTGTG
>QHXE01000396.1 GCA_003222835.1 Acidobacteriota bacterium
GGACGAACCATTCGGCGCACTCGATCCGTTGACCCGTGCTTCACTGCAGAAAGAGTTTGCCGAGTTGAAAGCGAGACTTGGGAAGACAGTGATCTTCGTTACGCATGACGTGCGGGAAGCCTTGATGCTGGGTTCACGCATCGCACTTATGGATAAAGGAAGAATTGTGTTGCTGGACACGCCGCAGGGATTTGTGAAGTCCCAAGATGAATACGCCCGCGCCTATCTGGAAACCCTGCGAAACGAGTTTTGAATCCGCAGATTACGCAGATTACGCAGAAGGGAATTAGCCACGAAAAAGCACAAAAGGCATAAAACGAATTGGTTGAATTCCAACGTTGTTTCTTCCCTCATGAAATCCTGGGCGGCGTTTTTCTAAATCTGTGAAATCTGCGTAATCTGCGGATAATTCAATGAACGAGTTCTTACGATCCAATTGGTCAGACATCGTCGCGCACGTCGCGCAGCACGTTTGGCTGGTCTTGATTTCCACGGCGATTGCCATTGCGATCGCTTTGCCGCTCGGAATCTTGATCACCCGGCGAAAGCGTCTGCGTGGACCACTTCTGGGAATTGCAAACGTGATGCAGACGATTCCCAGTCTGGCGCTCTTCGGATTCCTGATTCCATTGCCGTTCATTGGCGGCATTGGGCCGCGTACGGCGATTATCGCACTAGTCTTTTATGCGTTGCTCCCAATCATTCGCAACACGGTTACCGGAATTCTCGGCGTCGATCGTAACGTCCGCGAAGCAGCAGTCGCGATGGGCATGACCGATCGGCAAGTCCTGTTTCAGGTTGAGCTGCCGTTGGCGATGAGTGTGATTCTCACCGGTGTGCGCGTCGCCGTGGTGATCACGATCGGTGTCGCGATCATCGCTGCCGAAGTCAGCGCCGGCGGCTTAGGCGAATATATTTTTCGCGGACTGCGGATGGACGACACGCGTCTGCTGTTGGCCGGCGCGGTGCCCTCGGCGCTGATGGCTTTGATTGCGGACTTTGGTTTCAGTGCGATTGAAAGACGTTTCGATCCGAGTGCGCGCAGCGGACGCGCAGGCGGGCCAGGGCGCACAGTTGCGTGGGCCGCATTGCTGATTGGCGTCGTCTTGATGAGTTATTCGGCCTGGCGCGGAATGAAAAGCCGTGCGAGTTCGTCGCTCAGTCACGGCCACGTGACGGTCGGGTCGAAAGATTTCACGGAGTCAAACCTGCTCGCGGAAATCGTGGCGCAGATGTTGGAGGCGAAGAACATCCAGGTCGATCGAGTTTTCGATCTGGCGGGAAATCTAACTCACGCCGCGCTGACGGCAGGCCAGATCGATCTCTATCCCGAGTACACCGGTACTGCTTTCGCCGCGATTCTTCATCATCAACCAATTTCCGATCCGAAAGCTGTCTACGATCAAGTCAAACGTGAATACGCGGAAAAGTTTAATCTTGAAGTCAGCCCCCAACTTGGTTTTGATAACACGTTCGCCATTCTCATTCGTGGTGAAGATGCGCGGCGCCTGAATTTGAAAACGATTTCGCAGGCTGCCGCGTACACGCCGCAATGGAGCGCCGGCTTTGGCCAGGATTTCATGTCGCGCGCTGATGGCTATGCTGGCTTTTCGCAGGCTTATGGTTTGCGTTTTGCCGATCCGCCTCACGAGATGGCGCTTGATCTGACCTACACGGCGTTGGCTTCGCACAAGGTCGATCTGATCGCCGGCAACTCGACGGATGGGCGCATTGCCGCGCTCGACCTGGTGCAACTCGAAGACGATCGGCATTACTTTCCACCTTACGAAGCCGTCTTTCTCGTCCGAAAGGACACACTGATGCGCGTGCCGGCGCTGGCGGAAGTGCTGCAAAGACTTAGCGGCGCGATCTCGACCGATGAAATGCGAAATCTAAATTACGAAGTTGACGGCCGGAAGCGAGATAAAAGAAACGTCGTTCGCGAGTGGCTGAAATTGAAAGGCTTCGATTGAGATCTTTTTCTCTAGCCCAGGCGTTCACGCCTGGCCTGAAGGCATCTGGACGAAAGCCTCCTTCAGAAGGAGGCTGTCGGAAAAATCCCGTAGGGATGCGATGTTTATAGAAAAGGTTCCAGGCCGCCACTGCAAAGCCCATTTATGGGCGAAAGGTATTCGGTTGCGCTCCTAAAGGAGCTTCCGATCTCAACCTAGTCCGGTGTTCTATAAACATTTCACCGCTACGCGGTTTTTCCGACAGACTCCTGAAGGGGGCTGCGATGATATTTGATCATTCGTTTCCCAGGCTTTACATTGGCAGCGTCGTTACGGAAGAACTAATTAACGCGGGTCATCGGACGATCGTCTATGACAATCTTAGTTACGGCCATCGTGAGGCCGTTCACCCTTCGGCCACGTTTGTGAAAGGCGATTTGCTCGATGGTGAGACCTTGCGCGGCGTGCTCAGGGAACACGCGATCGATGCCGTCATGCACATGGCCGCCTTCGCATTGGTCGGCGAGTCGGTGACGCACCCGGCGAAGTATTATCAAAACAATTTGGTGGGCGGATTATCGCTGGTCAACGCGATGCGCGAATGCGATGTAAAGCGTTTGGTCTTTTCATCGACGTGCGCCATTTATGGTGAACCCGCGGCGGTGCCAATCGACGAGAGTCTTCCTAACAATCCCACCAATCCCTACGGCGAATCGAAGTTGGCGTTCGAGCGCGCGTTGAAATGGTTCGACGGCGCGTATGGTTTGCGTTATGCGAGTCTGCGCTATTTCAATGCGGCGGGCGCAACTGAGCGCT
>QHXE01000397.1 GCA_003222835.1 Acidobacteriota bacterium
ATCACCGCGACGGCTACATTGCGACCGCTTGTTGCGGGGCTCTGTTAACTACGGTTGACATGCTGTGAACCCTGGATTACACTTGATCCGTGCTCGAAGTCCTGAAGTCCGCGACGTTCGAGAAATGGTTCAACGGACTGAAGGATCGCCAGGCTCAGGCGCGCATCACTGCACGCATCAGCCGTCTCGCGCTCGGTAATGCCGGAGACGTGAAGCCGGTCGGCTCGGGCGTGAGCGAAATGCGTATCGATTACGGTCCCGGCTACAGAGTCTATTTCCAGCAACGCGGGCCGGCGGTCGCGCTGCTGCTGTGTGCAGGCGACAAGAGCACGCAGGACGCGGATATCAGGCGAGCGATCCAAATCGCGAAAGACTGGAAGAGGTGAAAACATGGCAACTGCAAGACGGCGAACTGCAAGACGGCGTAAGAAAGAAACCTTCTCTCGCTGGGACGCTGCTGACTACCTCAAATCCGAAGCCGATATGGTGGCCTACCTCGAGGCATGTCTCGAGGAAGCGCCTGATGACGCGGCGCTGCTGGCAAAGGCGCTTGGTGACATCGCGCGCGCCCGCGGTATGGTGCAGCTTGCGAAGGACACGGGCTTGACCCGCGAGGGGCTCTATAAGGCGCTGTCGAAGGACGGCAATCCGAGGCTCGGCACTGTGCTTAAGGTCATGCGCGCACTCGGCCTGAAGTTCACCGCGCAGGCTGCCTGAGATGCCAACCCGCTGTCAGCTCTTCATGTCTGCATTCTTCTCTGTCGACCACGCCGCTAGGAGCGTCTGAGGCGAGAGGGAACGCATGGATGTCTCGGGAATCCTGCAGGACTCTCACACACCCCAGCGGATCCTCAGGCGATGCTGATCACGATGCGATGAAGCGGCGGACTGTCGAGCCAGCATCGCCGGAGGCATGCACGGGAACCCGCCTATCGGCGTTGACCGGATCGACGGCATGGCGCAGCTCTTCTCTCATCACAGCGAGGGGTGTACGCTGAGGATCGTGCGTAGCAGACCTGCAAACTGGGTGATCGCAGCGCTGGTAATATTTCAGCTCGCCATCGGTTTGCAATGGGACGTCGCGCAAGCTGTCGTTGCCCCACCCGAACGACAGATGAACGGCATGGAAGCGGGGCACTGTCCTGCCCAGCCGTCCAAGGACTCGCGGACCGCCAAGGGAGGCGACGCTGGAGCCCCCACGAGTGCGCTGTCGTCGCATAAAAACCCGGTTAACAAACACGACTGCTGCCGCTCTCTGGGGTGCCAGTGTCATTGCGCGCAGAGCCCTTGTGCGCTCGACCTGCCACTGGCGAGCGTGGCTCTTTCCGCTTCGATTCTATTGCCTGTCTTCGACGTGCGGCCTCCCGTTGCGCGCACGAACGAGTTGTTTCGACCTCCCATCCTTTGAGTCTCAGGCGCGATCGACACGATCTGCGCTGCGCGAGCACAAGACGGTCGTAGTGTGACCGCTTCGCGGCGCAAAGCACCCTAGGGCGTCGATTCGAGCAGCTCGGGCCTGCGCGTTTTCAGAGCGCTGATTCCTACTGACACGCCTTACTTGGGTTCGCCGCCGTAGCTGCGTCGACACATTGCGCCGGACCTGACCCGAGGTGGTTCCGGCGCCCCCAGGCGCCAGCGATCCGTGCTGGATCACATGCTGATGACCGAGGAATTGCCATGGATCGATCTGACTTAACGTTGGAGGGTTTGAGTCGCTCACGACGGCGCTTTGTTCAGGGTCTCGCCGGCGGTGTCCTGGTCCTCGGCAGTGCGCGTCGCTTTGGATGGGCTGCAGCTGCTGCCCCGGCACCCGCAAGCGACGTAGGTGCCGTCCTGTCCGGGACTGAATTCAACTTGGAAATTGGCGCACTGGCGGTGAATTTTACCGGCCAGCCGGGAATCGCCACGGCCGTGAACGGACGACTCCCTGCGCCGCTGTTGCGGTGGCGCGAAGGGGATGCCATCACACTGCGAGTGTCCAATCGGTTGGCCGCACCGAGCTCCATCCATTGGCACGGAATCATTCTCCCCGCCGATATGGACGGCGTGCCGGGACTGAGCTTCGACGGCATCGGGGCGGGCGAGACCTACGTCTATCGCTTCAGAGTCAATCAGTCGGGCACCTACTGGTATCACAGTCATTCGCGGTTCCAGGAGCAAACCGGTCTCTATGGCCCCATCGTGATCGAGCCTCGGCGTGGCGAGCGGCACAGTGCAGATCGCGAACACGTTGTGTTGCTGTCGGAATGGACGGATCGCGACCCCGAGCACATTTACCGAACCCTGAAGCGGCAAAGTAACTATTTCAACTTCGGTCGGCACACGGTGGGCGATTTCCTCAACGATGCGCGCAGGCAAGGCTGGAAGCCGACGGTCACGGATCGGCTCATGTGGGGACAAATGCGCATGGATCCGACGGATCTGGCGGATGTGTCCGGCTACGCCTACACCTACCTCATGAACGGCACCACGCCGGCTGGCAACTGGACCGGACTGTTCCGGCGTAGCGAGAGAGTGCGGCTGCGCTTCATCAATGGATCTTCGATGAGCTTCTTCGATGTCCGCATTCCGGGGCTGAAGCTGACGGTGGTGGCCGCCGACGGTCAGGACGTCGAGCCGGTCACCGTCGATGAGTTTCGCATTGGGACGGCGGAGGTGTACGACGTGATCGTGGAACCT
>QHXE01000398.1 GCA_003222835.1 Acidobacteriota bacterium
CTATGACGTTAATCATGAAAGGCAGAGGGGCTGTGTTGCTGTCAGTGACGGTGCCTCTTTTGTTATGCCTACTGGGCGCTTGCCGGCTCATTTCTGGTGACCATCAGACCTTGCATGCGGGTGCGGCTGCGGTAACGATTACCCCATTTGGGCAAAATCCGGAATGGGACGGACCGATCACTGCGTCCGGAGTGTGGGGCGAAAAGTTCGAGGACAAAAATAACAACGGGCGGTGGGATATCGGCGAGCCTTTCACGGACGATGATGGCAACACCGCGCTGGACGCTCATTCCCGCGGGAAGTATGACGGCATCCATCTAGCCGGTTTCGGCCACAACCGGATGGCCACTGGCAAACATGATGATTTGTGGGCGCGTGCTCTCGTTCTGGACAGCGCATCAACCCGGTTTGCCATCGTTTCAGTCGACCTGATTGGGTACTACTCGCACGCAGGCTATTACGGCGCGGACGAAGTGCGCAAGCTGCTGAATCCCGCACTCGGCATCCAAGATGTGCTCATCACCAGCACTCACAACCACGAGGGACCGGACACGATTGGATTGTGGGGAGCGAATGAAGTCACTGACGGAAAATTCCCGCTCTATCTCCGTTTTGTGGATCGCCAGATCGCCAAAGCTATCACGCAAGCTGCCCAATCATTGGCAGCGGTGCGAATGAAAATTGGCACAACGAATCCACACCTCTCTCCGACACTAACCGGAATGCAAACGCGCACCGGCGGCCGTCCGCCCGAGTTCTTTGATGAGGAATTGCGGGCGATGCAGTTTGTCGGCACGGAAGGAGCACAGAAAGAAAGGACCGTTGCGACCCTGATCAACTGGAACACGCATCCGGAATCCATGGAGAGCGAGAACACAATTCTGACCTCCGATTTTCCTGGTGCGGTGCGCGAGAGAATCGAAAACAAGTACGGTGGCGTGGCGATTTATGTGTCCGGAGACCTGGGGGCGGTGGAGATTGTGGGCGACAATGAACGCGCCACGCGCATCAAATTTGACGGCAACACCTTTCTTCCTGTGCGCGGCAATAAAGCTGCAACATTCACGTTCCAGCGTACGGAGGCAATTGGTCACGATGTCGCCAATGCTGCCGTTGACGCGATCGACCGCGGAGAGTGGAGCCAGGCAAGTAAGATTGAATTGAAAAAAGCCGAACTGCACTTTCCCATGGACAACACGGGATACCGCTTCTTGATCGACAAAGGCGTACTGCCAGCTATGAGCGGCACGGAGGACCGCGAACATTCGCAAATGATCACAATGGTATACGCGCTGCGCGTGGGCGATGCCCAGATCATCACTGCTCCTGGAGAGCTTTTCCCGGAGGTGTTCTACGGAGTGGAAAAGTACCGCCGAAGCGATTGCCCGGCCGCAGATACCCACGAGCCACCAGAACCAGCTGTTCGAAATTTCATGAGAGCCAAATACAGATTTGTTTTCGGCCTATGCCCCGATGAGCTGGGATACATCGTGCCGCGTTATGATTTTCATCCGCCTAGCTTCGACCCAGAACGCGGCTTAGTGGAAGCCAAGGACGCCTGCGAGATGCAAGGTGTTCCTGCGCACTACCATGAAACCAACTCAGCGAGTTCTCAGCTTGCGCCAGCTTGGGCGTGCACGGCTTCCAACCTGCTGGATGGGAACGTACAGTCAATGCCTGCATGTGCTGCACAGAAGCAAGCTCCTGCCAAATAAGCGTTCGCTACAACGTTCGGAAAGTCCATCCCGAGACGCTGCACTTGGAAAGCGCACTCCTGAGAGATAGGCGGCAAGCAACAAAACCATCCTAAGCACCACGATGGCTATTTATTTCCGTCTTTACTGGGTGTCATTCACCGTGGCCTTCGGCTCGTTGGCGGGAAGCGTAGCAGTGCCAAATGTTGCTAGATTTTAGCGATTGGGTTTATCTGCGCACGAAAAGCAGATTCCCCATATTGTTGAAACTGTGCTAATTCAAAGCACAGGATGGAAAGGATGGAAAGGATGGAGTGGCTCGGCATGCTTGCAAAGCAGGTGCTCTCCCAGCTGAGCTACACGCCCACAGCACGAGTCACATTCATTCTAAAGTATTTTTCCCGATTCCAAAATCCATTCCCTCGCATTTTGCAGGCCGTATTTGAATCGGCTCAAAACACGCTCCAGGCCGGCACATACCGCCTCTACATCTGCGCCCACCGGAGCGACAATGACAAAACAGCTCTGGGTCCAGGTGTCGAATCAGACTTATGGGAAACATTTGAAACGACTATTGACTGGGCTTATTCGTCAGTCAAGTCTCTTCAGAAATCGAGTGCGGTGTAAATAACCACTTACTTTAATGGAATGAGATCTCGCCCCGCTCGTTGAGCGTCACGTGTGGGACTGGCCCCAAGGGGACACTGAGACGATAGCGGGCGTGACGCCGTTCACCCTCACGAACCAAGGCGCCTTTAGTAACAAGATCTGCCAGGTCCCGTGTGGTTGTCGCCGGTGACGCCCCGGTGATGGTGCTGTATTTCCCCGCTGTAAGCCCGCCTCGGAACCCTTCTGGGCCTTCCCGGAACATGCGCAGGAGTGCCTTTTCCTGTCGTTCATTGAGCTGCCCCTTCAGACGATCCAGCAGCTTCGCTTTGTCGATCAGGAATTCCACCATTGCAATTGTCCGACGCTGCGCTTCGATGGCGACACCCGCAAACCACATCAGCCAGTTGGTGATCTCGTTTTGTTTGTTCGACGCTTCGAGAGTTTCATAGTAATTCTTGCGGCGAGCAAGAATCGTGGTCGCCAATGCCGTGAGCGTCGGCTGACCGAGGCTCTGCGCCAGAGCTTTCTCAGAAATTGCTCGTCCGATGCGTTCATTGCCATCCTCAAAGGGATGGATGCTTTCGAAGGACAGGTGAGCGACTCCTGCCCTGGTTAATGGTGGCAGCGGTTCTTCGCGACCAGGTCCCGTTCGAGCAAACCAAGTGATGAATCGCGCCATCTCGGATGGCACGAGCGATGACGGCGGCGCATCGAAATGCACTTTCGGTTCATACATCGTCCGGGAAACCACTTGCATGGGTTCAGCACCGGTTCGAAAGCGTCCCACATCTTTCAAGTCACGCCTGCCGCTCATCACCATCCGATGCCAGCGAAATAGCATTTCTTCTGAGAGTGGTTCAGTAAACGACCGGTAGAGATCAACCATCATCTCAGCGATTCCTCGCTCCGC
>QHXE01000057.1 GCA_003222835.1 Acidobacteriota bacterium
TCTCCACGCCGTGATAGGAACCATGAGTAGTTTTCGCCTTAGTGTATGAAGGCGGCAAAAAAAAGACTTGCCAGTTGGCCATGAGGTGCCAACGCAAATGGGTTGTCTCTCTTTGAATGCGTATTCGTCGATGTTCGAACGAAGCATCCGAAACAAGAGACAACGAGTCACTGACAAATGAACGGAGGACGATATGGAAAAGCTGATGAAAAAAGCAGCGATGACGTTGACCATTCTGGGTTTGTTACTTATTCCCCTCGCATCCCTTGCGGACGCCAATCTGAATGAATGGGTCGGGAGGTGGTCGATGAATCATGACGGGCATGTGGGTACCCTGATAATTTCCGACTCGAAGATGGACTGCGGAGGGCCGGCTTGGTGCTCGCTGACGTTGAGATATATCGACTCGGAAGGCGCCTCGTTCAGCGGAAACATCGACCGAATCGATGATCGGTGGCAGCATATGGTTTTCTTTATTAACTTCCGCGATAACCGTCAGAAGTTCGACGCTTACATCTTCAGTTGGGACAAGAGCAAGCTAGCGGGAACGACGTATTGGGGCGGAAGAACCTTCGGACTCTATGCGATAAAGCGATAGTTCCCGGCAAAGCTCAAAGAAAGAGCGGCCACGAGCGCGGACAAGCCGATTAACGTGTCCAGCTTTGCGTTCGCTATTACACCACATCAAGACTGTTAACGGGCTCAGAAGTGCCCCGCAACAAATCAGGAGTACAAGATGAGTCAAACAAGAAACTCTGTTGATGATCAGGAACTCGCTCGCGAGGCAGCCAACCAGTACCTTAATGCTCGAGGTCTCGCCTTTGAAGATGCCCGCCTTGGACTGAAATACATGTTGCTGCGTTTGAGCTTGCTGGGGCTGAGCACTGAAGATCAGAAACAGTTGCGTAAACTCGCGCGGCTGGCTTTCGCCGATGAGGATGTCACGCCAGAGGCAGATCGAATAGAGAACCGAAAGACCGTGAGTCCGCTGGCCGTTGCGATTGCCGGCATTGTCACTTCCGCGCCGGAGAAGAAGGCGGCGCTACTCGGCGCAGTCTTCGGAGCTTATGCCGGCCTGAGCGCGCCGGGTTCCAAATTCACCCGTGGCATTCAGGCAGCCGTCGCCGGTGCGGTCACGCTTTCCACCAATGATTTCATCGCCCGGCAGCACGTCGAGATGAGCCACTTTCTGAAAGCGAAATAAGCTAGATCACAGAGATCGTCGCACTGAGGCGGCGTGCGCAGCTACGAGCGCAGGATAAATCACCGCCGTATTTGATCTCCAAACGTCGAATCCGATAGCCAACCGCCAACAGGACCAGCGCGTAACTCATCTCATCCTCACGATCCCGGACCCTGCTTGCGTCCGCATAATCGGCTTTGCTAAGATTCGTCTTCGTAATTATCGAGACGGACGAGTGGATTACTTGTCTGGTTCACATGTTTTGATAGGATGCTCCGGAAGACCTTCGTCATGAATCGAACATTTACTCGATTCACATTTTGATTGCCGAACCCCGACAAGTCGGGGCTGGCGGCGAAGGCGCTCCTATCGAATCCGATCTGAAAAGGCAATTAATAAATTCCTGGATTCGTAAATCGTGAGAGGAGCGCCAATAACGCGGTCCTCCACGGCTCTGTTACTGGTTGCGGAAAGGGCTTGGCCCAGTAGGGGCCGGATGTATATAGACACCAAGCGCCTCAAGATTGCTAAGCTCCTTTAGGAGCGTAATGTGGGATCGGGTTTATTGAGCGCGAGGTTAGATGTCGCTCCTAAAGGAGCTTGACGTAATCATAAGATTATCGGGCTATAAACATCTCGCTCCTAACGGAGCTGAGTCGGTATCGCCTCCGGAACAGCCAGCCCACAAAACGATTTGAAGAGCGCGAAGTTTGGCAAGAAATGAGTGAGATTAACGTACAACTCAAAGATGGCGCTGCCGTCCAGGTCTCGAGTTCCACAACTGTCGCCGAGGCTCTGAAAAGGCTGGATCGGGATCAGGCGAAACAGGCCTTGGCCGCTAAGGTAGGTGGGGAAGAGGTCGATCTGACCAGACAATTGGGTTCAGTTGGCCATCTGAGGAAGCGGACAGGATGGTTACGCGATTCATTGTTACGTGATTCAGCCGTCCAGATAGAACCCATTCTTCCTGAGAAACCTGAAGGACTCGAAGTCCTGCGTCATTCGACCGCGCATCTGCTCGCGGCTGCGGTGCTCGAACTTTTTCCGGGGACGAAGCTGGGAATTGGGCCGGCATTGCTTGACGATCCGCGTTACGGATTTTTTTATGATGTCATCGCGCTGCGACCTTTGACCGAAGGCGATCTTCCGGTGATCGAAAAGAAGATGCGCGACATCGCAAAACGGAACATGCCTTATCGCCGTGACGAGATCTCCAAAGAAGAGGCACTGCGCATCTTTGCTGAACGCGACGAACCCTTGAAGTGTGAGCTGATCGACGAGAAGGCCGGCGAAACGGTCAGCGTTTATTACATCGATGGTTCGCCATTCATCGATTTCTGTCTTGGACCGCACGTGCCAAACACGAATCGCTTGCGCGCGTTCAAGTTGTTGTCGCTGGCGGGCGCTTATTGGAAAGGCGACGCCGAACGGCCGCAGATGCAGCGCATCTATGGGACGGCTTTCTTCACGCAGGAAGAATTGGATGCGTGGTTGAAGCAGCGTGAAGAAGCCGAGAAGCGCGATCATCGGCGTCTCGGGCGCGAACTCGATCTGTTTTCGATTCAGGAACAGTATGGCCAGGGATTGGTCTTCTGGCATCCGAAGGGCGGCATCGTTCGGCAGCAGATGGAGGATTATCTGCGCGAAGAGTTGATTCGACGGAACTATAGCTTCGTCTACACGCCGCACATCGCGAAGCGCGAATTGTGGCAGTTGAGTGGACACGAGCAGAACTATGGCGACTCGATGTTTGCGCCGACGACGCTGGAGGAGACGGAGTTCCGTCTCAAGCCGATGAATTGTCCGTTTCATATTGGCATCTACAAATCACAGCAGCGTTCGTATCGTGATCTGCCGCAGCGTTACGCTGAGATGGGAACTGTCTATCGCGCGGAATTGTCGGGCACACTGCACGGACTGATGCGCGTACGCGGATTCACGGTTGACGATGCGCACCTGTTTTGTACTCCGGAACAAATCCCGCGCGAGATCGATGATTGCGTGGACTTCGCTTATCAAGTCTTGAAGACGTTCGGCTTCGATAAAATCAAATTTGAACTTTCGGTGAAGGGAAGCGATACGAGCAAGTTGTATCTCGGTGCTGACGAGGAGTGGGAAAAAGCTGAGAAGGCGTTGGCGGCCGGACTCGATGCGCGTGGCATTCAATACGAGCGCATCGAAGGCGAAGCGGCATTCTATGGTCCGAAGATCGACTTCAAGATTGAAGACGCAATCGGGCGTTTGTGGCAACTCGGGACGGTGCAATGGGATTTCAATCTGCCCCAGCGCTTTGAACTGGAATACATCGGCGAAGACAACAAGCCGCATCGCCCCGTGATGGTCCATCGAGCGCTGTTTGGCTCGATTGAGCGTTTCTTTGGCGTGTTGATCGAACATTACGCCGGCGCGTTTCCCCTTTGGCTGGCGCCGGTGCAAGTTGCGGTGTTGCCGATTACGGATCGCATCAACGAATATGCCGAGAGCGTCTCGAAGGAATTGCGCGCCGCGGGTTTGCGGGTTGAAGTAAACAGACGCAATGACAAGATTGGCGCCAAGATTCGTGACGCCCAGTTGCAGAAGATTCCTTTTATGCTAGTGCTTGGCGACCGCGAAATGGCGGAAGGCAAGGTCGCGGTGCGTGAGAGAAGTAAGGGTGATCTAGGCGCGATGCCGCTGAATGAATTCAAGGAGTTAGCGCAGCGTTTAGTTGAATCGCGAGCGCTGACGAACACGTAGTTTCAGGTTTCAAGTTTCAGGTTTCAGGTTCCATAGGCGAACTTGAAACTTGAAACCTTGAACCTGAAACCTTAACTAAGGAGGTGCAGCAATAGCTACAGGTTTTCGAGGCCGCGGTCGTCCCGATTTTCGCGGCGCGCCCGTGACAAGAATTAACGAACGGATTCGCGTGCCTCAGGTGCGCGTGATCACCGATGACGGCGAACAGTTCGGCGTCATGGATACGCGAGACGCGGTTCGCCTCGCTCGCGACAGGGGAATGGACCTGGTGGAAGTCGCGCCCAATGCGGAGCCGCCCGTTTGCAAGATCGTTGACTTTGGCAAGTTCCAGTACGAGGCCAAAAAGAAGGCGAACGAGGCCAAGAAGAAACAGGTCGTCATCACAGTCAAAGAAGTCAAGTTTCGTCCGGGCACCGATGAGCACGATTACAGCTATCGCATGAAGCACGCGCGCGAGTGGCTAACGGATGGAGACAAGGTCAAAGCGACGATTTGGTTTCGCGGACGAGAGATGACGCACCGCGAGTTGGGCGCGCGCATTCTGGAGAAGCTCGAAAAAGACTTGCTGGACGTTGCTGAAGTAGAGATGCGGCCTCGCATGGAAGGCAACCAGATGTTTACGATCTTCGGGCCCAAGCGGCATAAGAAAGCAGAAGGCAGTAAGCAGGAGGCAGAGGGCAGGAGGCGAGAAGCAGGAGGCGCGAGACAGGAGGCGCAAACGAAGCAGCCGGGGCCCGGAGACAGTAGTCAGAAACCCAGTCCCTCTTGACGCATTGTCCACCTAGTCCATTTTGACCACGTCGTCCAGTTTCTTTGAGGACCTGGAAAACGATCTCAAATTTAAGATCACAATCGATCTCAATCAAGGAGTAATCATGCCAAAACTAAAAACCCACAAAGGCGCGGCGAAACGCTTTCGTTTGACGGCCTCGGGCAAAATTAAGCGCGGGCACTCGCATGCGCGACACATCTTGACGAAGAAGACGAACAAACGAAAGCGGCTTTTGGATATCGATGCGCTGGTTGCGGACGGTGATCAGAAGCGGGTCGAGCGAATGCTGCCTTATGGGAGAGATTAAGAATTCATGTGGGACAAACTTCAGTTTGTCGCTGACCCGCCGCGATCAAAACCGGCGGTCGTTTAATTAAGAGATTCGACAAACTGAAGTTTGTCGGACATGCAGGAAAGGAAGCAATCATGCCAAGAGCAAAGCGTGGAAATAAGCGTCTCGAGCGGCGCAAGAAAATTCTTAAATTAGCTAAAGGTTATCGCGGTACTAAATCCAAACTTTATCGCTCGGCGAAAGAATCGGTCGAACGCGGATTGAACTTCGCTTACACCGGACGGAAACTGAAAAAGCGGGACTTTCGTTCGCTTTGGATTGTGCGCATCGGCGCCGCTGCGCGGCTGAACAGTCTGAACTATTCACAGTTCATGCACGGATTGAAGTTGGCGGGAATCGAACTCGATCGAAAGATTCTGGCCGACTTTGCTGTTAAGCAGCCGGAAGCTTTTGCGGAACTGGCGACGCAGGCCAAGAAGGCTTTGGAGGACAAACCTCAGGCGCGAGCCGCAGCGTAGCTTGGAATGGTCAACACGGCACAATCTCTTGAAAGGAATAAACTATGAAACCCGCTACCAAGGCTCTCGTTCGTATGCAAGTTGCGGTACTGGCGTTTTTGTTCGCACCGCTGACCATATCGGCTCAGGGTCCGAACCCCCCGCAAAAAGCGCCTGCGTCATTAACCGGAAAGTATCAGGGCACGGCGAAGGCTCCCGGAGGCGACATGGCCATGACGCTGGAGATCGTCGAGGAAGCTGGAAAGTTCTCGGGTACCGTTACGACACCTCACGGCAATTTCAAAGTCATCAAAGGCCAGAATGCTGATGGCTTGTTGACTCTCGATGCTGAAGGCAATGGAAGCACAGGCAAGTTTTCGCTGCGAGTGAAGGATGACAGACTTGTCGGAGACTTGACGGTGGACGGAAAGACGGGATCGGTCGATCTCCGGAGAGTCGCGAAGGATGAAATATCTGGTGAATGGGATGCGGCTGCCGACGCTCAAGGTCAGCCTTTTCCATTTACCCTCACGCTAAAGGTTGAGGGCGAAAAGGTGACCGGAAGCAGTAGTTCGCAGCTCGGCAGCTCAACGATCTCATCCGGGAACTGGAAAGATGGCAAGCTGGCTCTGGTGCTTGAATCAGGGAATGGGCAGATTGCCTTAATGGCGACCTTGGATAATGGAAAGCTGGTTGGGGATTACGATTTCGCCGGGCAGTTCTCAGGAAAATGGGCCGCAGTCAAGAAGAAACCCTAGCCAGGATCGCGACCACGTTGATTTAGTCCGCGCAGCGGACGAACGAGAGTAGCCCACTTATTCATCGGTGGGATCAAGGACATGTTTGTTGATGTGAGTCCGCGAAGCGGACGACAGAATTCGCGGAGAACGTCTGTCGCCCGTTTCACGGGCTTTTGAATATTAATTGCAACTTTCACCCAGACTGAAGTGCTGGGCTAATCTCGGTCGTCCGCTTCGCGGACGCTCGCGAAAGCTCCGTCATGACTGAAGATAAGAATCAGCAACCGCCAGAGAATCCGAGCGAGCGCATACGCAAAGCGTTTGAATTTGAGTTCGAACGCTTTTCCGATTCACCGGAAACACTCTTAGCAGCCGAAGATCAATTGAAGAAACTGCAGGACCTGAAGGTCAAGTTTCTTGGTAAGAAGAGCGAGTTGGCCGCTCAAAAGAAGATGATTGGGAACATTGATCCCAAGTTACGGCGTGATTTTGCTCTGACCTTTCAAAATCTCGAAAAGCACATCGAACAGTCAATCGAGGATAAGAGACTGAGGTTGGAGACTTTTGTCCTGCGCGCTCGCGTCGCACGAGAAAGTATCGACGTTACGATTCCCGGTCGCCGGCCACGCCCGGGGCATCTACACCCAATCACGCTGATGCGGCAACGCATCGAGGACATCTTCGTCTCGTTGGGTTACGCCGTCGAAGACGATCGCGAGATCGAGACTGACTTCTACAACTTCGACGCGCTCAATATTCCGGAAGGGCATCCCGCGCGCGATCCGCAGGACACGTTCTACACTACTGACGGATTCGCGTTACGCTCGCAAACTTCGACGGTGCAGATTCACGCGATGCAGAGACGCGGCGCGCCCGTGCGCATGATTGCGCCAGGCCGTGTCTTTCGCCGCGACACGCCCGATCCTACGCACAACCCCATGTTTTATCAGGTCGAAGGCTTGTGCGTCGATCGCGGGATCACGATGGCGCATTTGAAAGGCACGCTGGCTGAATTCGTGCACCGCTTGTTCGGCCCGCAAACGAAGACGCGCTTCCGGCCTTCGTACTTTCCCTTCACCGAACCGAGCGCCGAAGTCGACTACAGTTGCTTCAGTTGCGGTGGTCCAGGCTGTCGCATTTGCAAATGGTCCGGCTGGATCGAGTTGGGCGGCTCAGGCATGGTGCATCCTAATGTCCTGCGCGCGGCAAAGGTAGATCCTGAAATATTCACGGGGTTTGCGTTTGGCCTTGGCATCGATCGCACCTGCGCGCGGATTTATCAGCTCGATGATATTCGTTTGTTGTTCGAGAACGATGTAAGATTTCTCGAACAGTTTCGCTGAGTTGGATTCAAAATGGAGGTTTTCGATGTGGCAGCAAATATTGAAGACAAGTTAATTGAAAGAGTTCGAAGCTTAGCGCCGGATAAGCAGCGAGCAGTTTTGGATTTTGTCGAAGACTTGGCCGAACCTGAGTCAAAGAACCTTTGGGACAAGATTCGAGAGATAATGGAATCGGTGCCGCCTGAAGCTTGGGAAGGTACACCTACCGATGGCTCAATCAACGTCGACCACTATTTATACGGTGCTCCGAAGAGAGAAGAGTGAAAGCAGTCTTTGTCGACACGGGCCACTTTATTGCTACTCTTAGCCCTCGCGATCAGTGGCATTCGCGAGCTGTTGAATTAGAACGCCAGCTTGATGACTTCGAATTTGTGACTACGGATTTTGTAATTCTCGAATTGCTGAATTATTTCTGTGGCTTTCCCATCGAGGCCAAGGCCGGTGTCGTTAAGACTGTTCAACAACTCTTGGTCGATCCAGAAATCGACGTCCTCGCGTGCACCCACGAAGTCTTGCTTGCTGGTCTGTCCCTTTACGAGGCGCGGCTGGACAAAGGCTACAGCTTGACTGATTGCGTCTCGATGAATGCAATGCGAGAACACGGAATCAGCCACGTGTTAACTCACGATCGGAATTTTGCGCAGGAAGGGTTTGAGATTCTCTTGTAACGAAGGCCCGCCCTCAAGCGCCCCAATTCTATGCTCATAAGCTACAACTGGCTGCGCGAAGTTACCGATACAAAGCTCGATCCTCAAGAACTGAGGGAACGGCTGACTAATGTGGGTCTGGCCGTTGATGCTGTTGAAGAACGTGACGGCGATTACGTGCTTGACGTCGAAGTGCCTTCGAATCGCGGCGATTGTCTATCGCATGTCGGGATCGCGCGCGAGTTGGCCGTGATTGAAGAGTCCACAGTCGAAACTCCAAAGTCCAAAATACAAAGCGCAAACGGAAGGACAAGCGACTTCGCTTCCGTCGAGATTCGCGATCCGGATTTATGTCCCCGCTACGCCGCGCGCATTGTGCGGAACGTGAAGATCGCGCCATCTCCCGAATGGCTGAGAAAGCGACTCGAAGTTCTCGGCCAACGGCCCATCAATAACGTGGCCGACATTACGAACTATGTGCTGCATGAGTTGGGCCAACCGCTGCACGCTTTCGACCTTGCGAAGCTGACTGAAAACCGAATTGTCGTTCGCCGTGCTGAAAAGGACGAGACTATCACCACTCTCGATGGAGTCGAGCGTAGTCTTGATAAAGAGATGCTCGTCATTGCCGACGCTAAGCGGCCGGTCGCGGTTGCCGGTGTGATGGGCGGTGAAGACTCCGAGATTTCAAACACCACGACTGATGTCTTGATCGAAAGCGCTTATTTCGATCCCGCATCGGTGCGTCGCACGGCCAAACTTCTGGGTCTGCACACCGAAGCCTCGCATCGATTTGAGCGTGGCACTGATCCTGAAGGAGTCTTGCAGGCGCAGGAGAGATGCGTGGCGCTCATTTGCGAAATCGCGGGTGGCGTTGCCACGGAAGATTCGCTCGATGTCTATGCGATACGAAACGATGAGAAGATCGTCAGTCTTCGCCCCGAGCGAGTCGAAGCGATTAGCAGTCTCAGCGTCTCGACCGCCGAAATGATTCGGATCTTAAAATCGCTCGGCTTCGATCTCTCTGAGGAAGCGACCTCAAAACTCACCTTCACAGTTCCGTCGTGGCGGCACGACGTTGCGATTGAGGAAGATTTGATCGAAGAGGTCGCGCGTCACACCGGGTTCGAGCGCATCGGTACTGAACTCCCGCCGTCAAGTCTGTCCGGCGAGTATTATTCGACCGAAAGGCGCAAACGGGCGCTGCGTCGATCGCTGTCTGCGCTGGGGTTTGATGAGGCGATTAATCTCAGTTTCATCGAACTCACCAACGCCTTCGAATTGATCCCTGAATTTGGCGGTCTGAGCGAAGATAATCTGGTGACCTTGACTAACCCAATCGTCGAAGAGGCCTCGCGAATGCGGCAGACGCTCTTACCAGGCCTCTTAAATTCGATCCGCCACAATATCAATCATGGCATTCGCGATGTCTCTTTATTCGAATTAGGTCGCCTATTCGCGGTCAATGAACCCGGCCAACTTCCGCGCGAACGCGAAGCGCTGGCTTTGGCTGCAACCGGCGGAATGGTGAAAGCAGATCGGGTGCAATCGAAGCGCGAACTCGACTTCTTTGATCTCAAAGGAGCGCTCGAAGCAGGCGTAGCTTCCATGAATTTGCCCCCGCTTGATTTCGCCGCGGCCGAGGCCGCCCATCTGCAACCCGGGCAAGCAGCCGGGATCAGTCTCAATGGTGTGCCCGTTGGTTCAATTGGCCGGTTAGCCGAAATAATCGCCGGTCAATACAAGCTTCGCCAGCCGATTTTCATTGCTGAAGTAGATCTCACGGCGCTTTTGGAGGTCGAAGAACGTCCAGTGCTCTATTCGCCGCTGCCCAGGTTTCCTTCGATTCTGCGCGACGTTTCGCTGCTTCTCGATCGGAAGATCACGGTTGCGGAGCTCCTGCGCGCAGTTAACGATCGAAAGGTCGAGCACTTTGTCAACGCGGGGTTTGTCGGGACGTATGAAGGCGAAGGCATTTCCGATGGCAAGCGCTCCGTGACTCTGCGCTTCGAGTATCGCGCCGAGGATCGAACGTTGCGCGATGAGGAGGCGGACGAGTTGCATTGGCCGCTGGTCAAAGCTCTGCAGGAAAAATTTAGCGCCGAAGTTCGATGAAAGAACTCATTTCCCTCTCCCTTTGGGAGAGGGTTAGGGTGAGGGCCTGGCGCGGAGGAAACGAAACTCATCCTCTTCTTTTCTTCGTAGCTTCACCCCCTCACCCCGACTCTCCCCAAAAGGGAGAGGGAGTCTAGCTTCAAGTCCTTAGTATTCTATTTCGAATAACTCTTGCGCTCGCGACAGTGAAAATGGATAATCGGCCAATCAGCGCGTGTTAGATCGCGAAACGGAGACCGAGCGATGGTGGCAATGAACGGACTCGAAAAATTCTCGCACCTCGAAGACAAAATCTACCGCACGATTGAATTGACTAAGGCCCTTCGTCAGGAGAAGGAAGACCTTGAGAGGGAACTCGTCACCCTTCGCAGCCGCGAAGGCGCAAGGGATGAGCTCGAGGCGGAGAATGAGCGCTTGCTGGCTGAACGAGAGGCAATTAGGATCAAGGTGCAGCGAATCCTAAACAAAATAGATGCGATTGATCCTGAAATTGCGGAGGCGATCAGCGGATGAATACCAACACCATAGACATCGACAGAAACTTCGATGCGAACGCCTCGCCGACCATCAAGGTTGAGATTTACGACCAGGCTTATACGGTGCGCTCTGACGGCGATCCGGAATATCTGAAGGAGTTGGCTGAATACGTCGATCGGCGCATGCGTGAGATTTCTTCCGGAACGTTGACCGTCGATTCGCGCAAAGTCGCCATCCTCGCTGCTCTCTATATCGCCGACGAACTTCATCAACTGCGAAGAATGCATGAGCAAGCCGATGCGCAACTGGCGACGCGCAGCGCCGAGTGCTCAGAGATGCTTGACCGGTTATTGAAAACCTCTCGAAGCCTGGATCAGTCGGCCGCCAACTAAATCATTTTCCATTTGGCATTTGACATTTTTCATTTGCCAATTGCTCCTTTGGCACCAGTGTTCAGAGTTCAGCCCT
>QHXE01000399.1:0-1366 GCA_003222835.1 Acidobacteriota bacterium
TAGATCTGCTCAACGGCAACGACGCGCGCCATCTCGTGCGTCAGCGTCAGACGCGACAAACGCCAGCGCTTCTGCGCGCGGGCTGATACGTCCGCGTTAACTCCTTCCGGTCCGCCAATCACGATTGCCGCTTCTTTGATCGCATCATTTTCCCAACGTCTTACTTCCGCCGCCAGTTCCGTCGAACTCCATTCACGCCCCTTAACGTCGAGCAGAACTATCAAACTTCCCTCAGGAATCGCATTGAGCAATCGACGCGATTCCTTTTCCAGGTCCGCCGCGTCGCGGGTTTCGATCATCTCACAACGCACGAATCGCGATAATCGTTTCAAATATTCCGCAACCAGCGCGCGCAAACGCTCATCTTTCGTCTTGCCCGGCCAGATGAAGCGAATGCGCATAAGAGCTGGGGTGTAGGGTGTAGGGTTTCGGGTGTAGTCTTCGGTCTTTGGTCTTTGGTCTTTGGTCTTTGGTCTTTGGCTTTCGACCCTTTGACGTTCTAGAAAGCGGCCATCAAAGTCCTAAGATCAAAGCCCTAAGACCTACACCCGACACCCATCACCCTTCCTTCATCCGCGCCAGCCGCTCATAGAGATTCTTGCGGCTGATGCCAAGTATGCGCGCGGCTTCGGTCTTGTTGCCGCGAGTCGCTGCCAGAATCTCGCGAATGTAATCGACTTCGATTTCGGCGAGCGTCGGCCGCCGATGTTTTCGATCTCGCTGCGTCGCGGCCAATCGCACACTCTCTGTCAAGTCGCCGACTTCGATCCGCTCGCCGACGCAAACAATTACCGCGCGCTCAATGATGTTTGCCAACTCGCGAACGTTGCCAGGGAAATCGTACGCCTGCAATAGCCACAACGCGTCGGCAGACAGTTTTTTAGCCGCCCGACCATGCTTGTCCGAATAAGCGCGGACAAAGCCGCGCGAGAGCGCTTCCAGATCCTTACGCCGCTCACGCAGCGGCGGTACCTCGATGTGAACCACGTTGAGCCGATAGAACAGATCGTCGCGAAACGCTCGCCGCTCAACCGCGTCTTTGAGATTGGCATTGGTCAGAGCGATTAGCCGCGCGTCAACTTCGATCGTCTTGCGCCCGCCCAACCGTTCGAACTCACGGTGCTCGATCACACGCAAGAGTTTCGCCTGAGAATCGAGTGAAAGATGCGCAATCTCGTCGAGCACCAAAGTCCCTCGATGCGCGGCTTCCAATCGTCCCGGCTTTGCTTCAGTGGCGCCGCTGAATGCGCCGCGCTCGTAACCGAACAGCTCCGCTTCAAGCAAGTCAGCCGGCAACGTTGCGCAATCGATCTTCACCAGCGATTGTTCAGCGCGACGCGACCGCGAATGAATAAACCAGGAGAGC
>QHXE01000399.1:1539-4836 GCA_003222835.1 Acidobacteriota bacterium
TAAAAGCGCCGCGCCTTTTCATCGAACACGTGCACGATGAAATCGCCGTAGTCGATCAGAATCCATTCGGCTGTTTGATAGCCTTCAACGCGGGCCGCGCGATTCCCGGCGCGTTTCAATTGTTCGACAACTTCATCGCTGATTGCCTGCACCTGCCTGCGGTTCGTTCCCGTCGCGATGACGAAGAAGTCGGTGAAGCTGGCGATGCTGCGCAGATCCAGGATCGTCAGGTCGAGGGCTTTCTTTTCCGCAGCAGCATCCAGTGCGCGACGAATGCGCTCGTCAAATTCTGATAAGTTCGCGGCAGCAACGGCATCCCCGCGCGCTCCCAGCGAAGCGGCCCGCGCTTCGGAACTCAGGATTTTCTCTTGCAACTTCTGGCTCACTTAGTTCCTGTACAGTTCGTACTTTGCAATGTAATTCGCGACGGTCCGAGGCAGCACCTTCTGGAGCGCTTCCCGATCGTTTGAGCGCGCAAGCGCGCGAGTTGCGGTAGCCGAGATATCCACGCTTGCTCCATTAGTAAAGAAGACGCGCGGCGCTTTATCATCGTCGAGTACTGCGGCGATGTCTTCCCGGCTCTTGGCCCGTAGATCGACGACTTCAGCCGGGACGCTCCCGGCCAACGGATAGCCAGGCCGCGTGACGACGATTAGATCGCAGATTCTCAAGAGTCTCTGCCATTCACGCCACGTTTCGATCTCGGCCCACGAATCGGCGCCAATTAGGAAAAACAGTCGATGACTCGATCCGAGTTTATCCTGCAATCGCGACACCGTATCGACGGCATAGGGACGATCCGGCTCATCCAGTTCGACAGTCGAAATTCGGAAACGCTCATCGTCCTGAGTCGCCAGCGCCAGCATCGCAAAGCGATGAAACGCCGAAGAGATACCTGCATCTCGCTTATGCGGCGGCACACACGCCGGCACGAAGATCACTTCATCAAGTTCAAACAGCTCACGAACCCGCCGCGCCACGTCGAGGTGGCCTTTGTGCACGGGGTCGAATGTCCCACCGTAAATCGCTGCACGCCGCCGAACCATCACCCGATCTAAAGATTTCGTCAGAATCGCGCACCGCTGCCTACGAGCAACGTTTCGTCGGCTGGTCGTGTTCGCAGCTTCGCTGAATCCTCTCGAATCTTTTCCAGCTCGCGCGCGATTTCGTTTATTAGCTCGCGCACGCCCGCACCAGTAACCGATGAAATTGCAAAGAATGGCTTTTCATCTTCGCGCGCGCGCGCTCGCAAATGCTCAAGCCTTTCCCGTTCGTCGAGCGCATCAATCTTGGTCGCCACCACGATCTGCGAGCGCAAAGCCAGATCAGAATCGTAGGCAGCAAGCTCACGGTTGATGACTTCGTAATCGTTAGCAGGATCGCGGCCCGAAGCCGACGACACGTCAACCAAGTGAAGCAGCACCTTGGTGCGCTCAACGTGCCGCAGAAACCGGTCGCCAAGTCCATGGCCTTCATGCGCGCCTTCGATCAAACCGGGAATGTCGGCGATTACAAAAGTGTGAAAATCTCCAAGATCGACCACGCCCAAATGCGGCTCAAGCGTGGTAAAAGGATAATCAGCGATTTTTGGCCGCGCGGCTGAAACCGTGGAAATAAAGGTCGACTTGCCTGCATTCGGAAATCCGACCAGACCGACGTCGGCAAGCAACTTCAACTCAAGCTGTAACTCGAACTCTTCGCCCGGGCTTCCTTCCTGATGGTAACGCGGCGCGCGATTCGTCGAAGTGGCAAAATGCGCGTTTCCGAAACCACCGCGTCCGCCGCGCGCGGCCCGCCACCGTTGCCCGTCTTCATCAAAATCAAATAACAATTCGTTGGTGCGCGGATCGAAGATTTGCGTTCCCAAAGGAACTCGGACAATCGCATCGTAGCCCTCTTTGCCGGACCGATTGCTGCCCTCTCCATGCAGGCCCCGACCGGCGATGTGCAGAGGGTTGTAACGCAGATGCAGCAATGTATTCAGCGAAGCATCGGCAACGATCCGGACGTCGCCGCCGCGGCCTCCATCACCGCCTGACGGTCCGCCACGAGGGACAAACTTCTCACGACGAAAGGCGGTCACGCCGTTGCCGCCGTGGCCTCCCTGGATGCGTATCTTGGTGCGATCGATGAACACGTCTGAAAATCTGGAAACTGAGATCCGCGATCTGAGGCGATCTCAGACCTGCAACATTCTGCAGTCTCAAATCTGAGATCTCAGCTCTGAAAGCGCAAACGATCTAAACAAAAAATGCGCGCCCCGCTGGACCGACCTTCGGCGCGGGCGTCGCATTGAATTGAAAACTCGCTAACAACTTTGCTTTCTAGGAAACTCTCTATTCTCTCATCTCAGTTCTTCGATATTGGACTTGTGAAATTTCAGACCTGAGCAACGGCCGTCTCCGAATACACGCTGATGAATTTTCCCGACCGACCTTTGTCCTCAAATTTAACAGTCCCATCGATTAAGGCAAACAAGGTATCGTCCTTGCCGCGCCCAACGTTCTTGCCGGGCTTCCACTTCGTGCCGCGCTGGCGCGCAAGAATGTTACCGCCCAGCACTCGCTCGCCGCCGAATTTCTTGAGTCCGAGCCGCTGCGAATTCGAGTCTCGCCCGTTCCGTGATGAACCTACGCCTTTTTTATGAGCCATTTTTCGATTTCGGATTTCGGATTTCGGATTTCGGATTTGCGACTGTTTATCTCGCAAGCCGCCAACGCGGCAATCGCAAATCCAAAATCTAAAAACGCAAATCCATCTCCTATCCTATCGCTTCAATCTTCAAAGTTGTGTAACCCTGCCGATGTCCCTTGGTGCGCTTATAATGCTTGCGCCGCTTCTTTTTGAATACGACGATCTTTGGGGCTCGACCGTGATTCACCACCGTGGCTGTAACTTTGGTCCCCTCAATCAGCGGATTGCCAAACCGCGTTTCTTTATCGTCCGCGGTGGCCAGCGCTTCGAGGTCGACCGAAGCCCCAACTTCCTGTGTGAGCAAAGGAACACGAACGGTCGAACCCGGTTCAACAAGAAATTGCTTTCCGCCAGTTCTAATAATTGCAGATGACATTATCTTCCTACCTATCAGTCAGCGTAACTCACTACCAAAAAGTCAGTTATTATAAATTCACGCGGAGCCTCCGGTCAAAGCGGCCGACGCATTAAGGTCTTTTCTGCCATTTTTTGCCAAGAAATCTTCCATGAACCGGGTCGAGAAATTTCCGGCCTGAAAGTTGGGATCGTCCATTATTTTCAGATGAAGTGGAATAGTAGTTTGGATTCCTTCAATAACCATCG
>QHXE01000400.1 GCA_003222835.1 Acidobacteriota bacterium
AATAACCCCTGCGGGCGCAGCAACATCAGCGCGATGAGAATAAGCGAGTAAATGATCATGCGGTTGGCCGTGATGCGACGGACCAGATCGGGTAGCCACTCGTAGCCGGAGACGAAGCGCAGATATTCAAGCAGCAAAGTGAGCACAACTGCCGCCAGGGCGACGCCGGCCGTGCTCCCCATCCCGCCCAGAATCACCATGATTACAATTTCGATCGACTTTTGAAAATCGAAACCGCTCGGGTTGATATAGGTCGTACTGTGTGCGTAAAGACCGCCGGCAATGCCGGCAAAAAACGCGCCGAGCACGAAAGCCGTCACTTTGTATCGAGTGGTATTGACGCCGACCGCTTCGGCCGCGATCTCGTCGTCCCGGACGGTGAGAAACCCGCGGCCGTAAGTTGAATCAACCAAACTAACGACAACATAAATGGTAATGGCAGCAACCGAATAGGTCCAAAACAAGTTGGTGTAGCCGGCAATTCCGGAGAGACCGCGTGGACCACCCACGGCATTGGTATTTTGAATAAGAACCCGAATGATTTCACCGAAACCGAGCGTGACAATGGCGAGGTAGTCGCCTTTCAATCGCAATGAAGGGATGCCAACGATGAGGCCGGCGAGTGCGGCCGCCAGACCTCCCGCAATCAAGACGCAAAGAAAGAGCACCGCAATTGTCCAGGTATTAGCCCCGCCGAGGCCCTGGAAAAAGCGCGCGCTATACTCCTCCGAAAGATAGGCGGCCACGTAAGCCCCGATGGCCATAAAGCCAGCGTGACCTAACGAGAACTGGCCAGTGTAACCATTGATCAAATTCAAGCTCACCGCGAGCGTGATGTTGATGCCGATGAAAATTAAAACCTGGAGATAGTAGGAATTGATTCGGCCGGAAAAATGCGAAGCGAGGTAAGCGAGGACAATCGCGGCAAGAAGCGCGAACTTTTTGATGTGACGATACTTCATGCCAAAATCATGCCTCCTATACTTTCTCGACCTGGGTGCGGCCAAAGATTCCCGAGGGTCTAAACAATAAGATTCCGATGAGCAGGGCGAAGGCGATGGCGTCGCGATAGGTAGAAAAGGACGATCCGCCGACAAACGTTTCCACGACGCCAAGGACAATCCCGCCGACGGCGGCTCCGGGAATGTTTCCAATTCCACCCAGAACAGCGGCAACGAATGCTTTCACGCCGGGAAGCAGCCCCATCAATGGATCGATCGAGGGATAGCTGAGCGCATACAAAATTCCGGCCGCGCCGGCCAGGGCGCTTCCGAGGGCGAAGGTGAACGAGATGACGGTATCGATATTCACGCCCATCAGGGCGGCGGCAGTGGCGTTGTTGGAGACCGCACGCATCGCGCGGCCGAGGCGCGTCCGCTTCACGATTAGGGTCAAGCTAATGAGCAAAAGAATGGTGACAGCAAAGGCAGCGACTTGCGTAGTCGTAATCGTGAGTGCGCCGGTGTGTTCGAGCGGGCGGTCGACCACGAGCTCCGGGAATGCCTTTGGATCTGCGCCGAAAACGAATTGCCCGCCGTATTCGAGAAACAGCGAAACGCCGATCGCAGTGACGAGAACCGTCACTCTCGGTCTCTTACGCAACGGCCGATCGAAAGCTGCCGAAAAGTGCGGCAGTACGCGCGGGGTCAGGTAATAACCGGAAAAGGCGCCAAGCATGAAAACGTCGCCGTGCGCGAAATTGATGAAGCGCAAAACGCCATAGACCATGGTGTAGCCGAGCGCGATCAGGGCATAAAATGAGCCGAGGGAAAGCCCATTGATCAGCTGTTGGAAAAATTCGACTTTAGTCATTCGGCGCCCGAATCAGCTGGAGACTCCTCGACTGGCGCTGGAAATGACAGACGGAATTACGGCGCGACAGTTGCGACGTAGTCGTTTTGCTTGCCGTTTACCTTCAACACGACTGCCGATTTGGTAGCGTTACGTTTTTCATCGATCGTGATCTTGCCCGTCACACCATCGTAATTTTTAACATTGGCGAGGGCGTCGCGAACCTTTGCGCCGTCGGTGCCGCCGGCTGTTTTGAACGCCTCGGCTAATATCATCATCGCGTCGTAGCCGAGCGGCGCCATTCCGTCAGGCATGGCATTGAATTTAGTCCGGTATTTGCTTACGAAATCCTGCACCTTCGGGTTTTTGTCTTGCGGTGAGAAGTGGGTGGAAAAATAGCAGCCGTTGATGGCGCTGCCGCCAATTTCGGAAAGTTTGGGCGAATCCCAACCATCTCCGCCCAGCAAGGGAACCTTGATCCCGAGTGAGCGTGCTTGTTTCGCGATTAGTCCAGCTTCGGTGTAGTAGCCGGGAACAAAAATCGCATCCGGTTGCGCGGCTTTGATGGCTGTGAGTTGCGCGCGAAAATCTCTATCTGTGCCCCCGCCGCTATAAAAGCGGTCCGACACAATTTCGCCACCATGTGCCTTGAAGTAATCGCTAAAAAATTTGGCGAGACCTTGGGAGTAATCACTCTTCACGTCTTGGAGGACGGCGACCTTTTTCGCGTGCAATTGATCGAGCGCAAACTTTGCCATTACTGTTCCTTGAAACGGGTCAATGAAGCAGACGCGGAAAACGTAGTTCCCTACCTCCGTTACCCGCGGATTCGTCGAACCGGGGGAGACCATCGGGATTTTTGCTTCCTGGCAAATCGGTGCCGCTTCCAGTGAGCGTGAGCTCGCAATCTCACCCACAATCGCGATCGCTTTATCACTGGCGATCAATTTCTTCACAGCGGCGGAGGGTTGTCCTGGCTTTGATTGGTCGTCCTCGAGGACGATCCGGATTTTCCGTCCAAGAACGCCGCCGGCATTGTTGATCTCCTCCTTCGCCAGTTCGACGCCGTTGCTGGAATTGATGCCGAAGGTGGCTTCACTTCCGGTAAGCGACGCGAACTCTCCGACAACGATATCCTGCGCGCGGAGCGGCGAAATTGCGACCACAGCGGCGAGAATGGGAACTATGAAAATGGGCTTTTCATTCCCTCGTGGGCCACAACATGCTATTCTCGGGCGTTAATGAGCCTTAACCGTGCCCGGTTTTCTAAAACGTTGTTGCTGGTGCTGATTGGCGCCGTTGCTGGCAGTGTCCAAGCGCTTGCCCTATCACCAGCCACGGCGCCCGCCTCGGCCCGCAACGTTAGCGCGCAATTCGAAGCGCTCTCCCTCCACCGGTCGCCGCAAAATCACCTTATTGTCCGGGTATTTATCAACGGTAAGTCCGCGATGCTCGGGGTGGACACCGGTGCGCCGGTTAGCGCGATTGCAACTAGCCGACGCCAGCATTATGGGCTGACCGCAATTCCGGGGACGTCGAAACTGCCGCCTCGGCTGATGATTAACGGCACCTTCAATGCCGTTGGCATTGCTAAATCATTGCGTATCGGTGCGCTCAATCTTGTCGACGAACCGATGGTGGCAATTAACCTTGGCCCGGAGAGTCGCGCCGCGCGCATTCGTGGTGAGCAGGAGATCGATGGAATTCTTGGCGCCGACATTCTTTTTCCCACGCGCGCGGTGCTCGATTGCCAGCGTCAGCTCCTCATTCTAAATATGGAGCCGCAATCGGAGGAGACCACACCGGGGATGGACTACAGCGGCTTTCATAGCGTGCCGATCCACGTGAGCGATGGTTATAATCTTTACGTCGATGGCGCGATTAACGGCGCGCCCGCGCAATTAATGATCGATACCGGCGCCTTCGCCACGCTGCTCCATCGTCCATTCGTGAAACGCATGAAAATTCAATTGTATGACACGCCGTTCAGCTCCGCGGCGGTTAACTTGCATCAACGCGGCGTGCAGGTGGCGCGCATTCGCCGATTATCGGTTGGCTCGTTTAACATTGGGGGTCACGACGTTGGCGTGATTGATCTGGAAGGCTTGATTCATGGCGGTTTACTTGAAGGAAAACGCCCGGTAGCAGGCTTGCTCGGTGGCGAGCTTCTGCGACGCCATCATGGCATCATCGATTTCGGTAACCGCCGCCTCTATCTAAAAGGCGGTTGATCTTTCATTCGATATCGATTTCGCGGACGCGCTTTTGTAGCCGCACGTTTTCGACCGCGTTCCGAATTTTGTCACCCAAACCAAGCGCGATCGGGACGGAATCGATCCGCACAAACGGAGTGGAAAGATCCGAAGTGTTAACGTCAACGTCTTCGAGTCCGCACATTCGAGACCAAAATGGTTGCCGCGTCTCGAGGTCCTTCACTCGATAAAGCTCGAGCGTATCGGTGACTTTGCTAAAGACGCCTTCGGTTGTTTTCAGCCGCTCGGTGGTTAATTCATAGACTTTATTTTTGGTTTGGAGATAACGAGCGAGCGCAATGAAGATCGGCACGATTGCCAGCCATAAAATGTGCGGGCTTACCTTTTGTACTTGAGGCGAACCACCGCGCCAGACCAGGGCAAAGATCAGGACGACCACGCCACACCCCAGGATGCTAAGAACGAAAATGCCGAGGTTCTTGATTTGGGATGACGTCCCGCGCCATACCGTCTCTTCCGCCATGCCGGAATTGTTAGCCGGGCACACACCTGAGCACAAGCGCGACACGATTGACTGTCGCGGCCGATCCGTGGAGCGCGCAGGACAGCGGAAGCACTAAAATGTCCTTGATCACGCAAGCTTTTGTTCTCGGGGCGGGCCTTGGCACGCGACTGCAGCCGCTGACGGATGATTTACCCAAACCGCTCGTGCCGATTTTTCAAAAGCCGCTCATCACTTTCGCGTTCGATCATCTGCTGGCTGCCGGCTGCGACAAGTTAGTGGTCAATACCCATCGCTTGCCGGAAAGATTTGCTGATGTGTTTCCGGAATCGCTTTACCGCGATAAACGCATTCTTTTCCTTCATGAGCCGGAAATCCTTGGCACTGGGGGAGGAATGAAGAATGCCCACCGTTTCTTCGGGAGCGAACCGTTTGTTGTTTACAGCGGAGACATTCTGACCGATTTCGAGTTAGCTCCATTATTCGGAGAGCATGCCCGCGCAGGGAACGACGTCACTCTAGCGCTGAGAAACACGCATTTTCCGCCCACCATCGCACTGCAAGATGGTCGTGTCGTCGATATTGGCGGGAAAGACGAAAAGATTGCGAAGTATGACTTTGCAAACGTCTCTGTTTGGAATCGACAAATCATCTCCCGCATCCCTTCAGGTGGGTCGGTCTCATTTATTCCAACGTTGCTTGAGGCTATAAAAAAAGGTGAAAGGATCGGCGGCGTTGTTGTTAATGACGGGAAGTGGTTCAATATCGGTTCGGCCAAGGAATATCTCGAAGTTCATCGCATGGTTTGCGAAGAGCAGTGGAAACCTGCTTATCTCGATCCTAATCACCAGTGGCCGACGCGCCGAGCGCCGAGCGCGGTAATTGATCCGACCGCCACTCTGTCCGGTTTTTATTCACTCGGAGCCAATTGCCGGATCGAGAAGGGCGTGAGACTACGCGACACCATTGTCTGGCCAGGTGCACAAATTGCTTCTCGAAGTGTGCTGGAAAATTGTATTGTTCGCACCCATCGAACGGCTGAAGGAACCTTGCGCGACGCGATAATTTGAGATGAAGACCGATTTGCTCCTTCGCCAGACACGACTTCGGCTGCCGGCATTTAGCTCAGGCCGGATCGAGATCAGCGCAATTGAAAAAGGTGGTTCGGATCGCCGCTTTTATCGGGTCCGATGCTCAACCGACCAGTCGCTCGTCCTGGTCAAATATAATCTTGAACGCGAAGAAAACCGGCACTATGTCCGCATCGCTGAATTTCTTTCTGCCCGCGGTATTCGAGCTCCGAAAGTTTATTTTCATGACCCAAAAGAAGGCCTGATCTGGATCGAGGATCTTGGCGAAACCGACCTCTTCAGTTTCCGCGATGACGAATGGTTGATCCGCCGCGCGCTCTACCAGTCCGCCTTGGATGAAATCGCGAAGCTGCATGATTTGCCCGAAAGCGACTGGAGCGAGCTGTGGGGCGAAATGCCGCCAGAATTCAACGCCGCGCTTTATCAATGGGAGCAAAACTATTTCTTCGAAAACTGCCTCGGACGGATCTTTCACCTTAACGAGGCGACACGAGACGAGCTGATGTCGTTGCCG
>QHXE01000401.1 GCA_003222835.1 Acidobacteriota bacterium
CCTGAAGAGATTTGAAAACGTTGAGTCGTCGTCCGGTTACAGTCTTCCCTTGAAGCGCAGGAATGACGTCGCCATTGTATGCCAACAGCGATCGCAACTGATTCACGGTCAAGTTTGGATTTGCCGCAAGCAAGAGGGCTGCTGCTCCAGCCACATGTGGAGTCGCCATCGAGGTTCCGCTAAATGTCGCATAGGCATTGCTTGGCACGGTGCTCAAGATGCCGACCCCAGGAGCGCCCAGCAATACTGAACGCAATCCATAGTCTGAGAAACTTGCTAACGAATCGCTTGAGTCGGTGGCGGCGACCGCCATTACGTTTGGCGCAGCGTAATTAGCAGGATAATGCGGGATGCCATCATTGTTCGCGGCGTCATTTCCCGCGGCGGCGACGAACAGAATATCTGATTGACTGGCTGCGTTAATCGCGTCGAGAAATGACTGCTCGAAGCCACCGCCACCATAGCTATTGTTCAGAACGCGAACGTTCGCGCCCTGAGCATGATTAGAGCTAATCCACAAATCATGCATTTGCTTTGCGTAGCTCACTGCCCTGATGGCGTCGGCATTCGATCCTGATCCGGTTACCTGACTGATGAACCGTAACGACATCAGACTGGACTGCCAGTTGACACCAGCGACGCCGATTCCGTTGTTGCCGACCGCGCCAATCGTCCCCGCCACATGTGACGCATGACTTTCAGCTGGGATCGTTCCCGAGTTGTTAATGAAGTCGTAGCCATGCAGATCCCCGCTAATTCCCGAAATCGAACCTGGACTTGGATTGGTCCAGATGTTCGCTTGTAGATCGGTATGGTCAAGTTGAATGCCTTCGTCCACCACGCCGACAACGATGCTGTTGCTGCCGGTCGTGAGGTCCCAGGCTTGCGGCGCAGCGATCTTCGTCATGCCGTAGAGTGAGCTGAAGCTCGGATCGTTGGGTGTGTTGTCGGCGCGCAAAATGTAATTTGGTTCGGCGTAAAGAACGTCATCTCTCGATCTAAGCGCGGCGATCGCTTTCCAGGTATCGGACGTATGCGCGATGCGCAAGCCATCTACCAGATCGGAGCCGGCGAATCGATCGACCTTAACCAGGATTGTTTCCGGCGGCGAAGCAATACGCTGTGCCGTGCGGCTCTTGTTCGGTACCGAGAGATCAGCAGAGCCCTGTATTGCTTTGTTGTGCTTAAAGCGCACCAGGATTTCGCCAGGAACGAATTCCGCCCGCCGCCGCTTTTGTGATTTGAAGATCGATGCACTTTGAGTTGCCGATGCAGTCCGGCGCGTCGCATCCGAAACAGGTGCGAACCTTACAAGAGAGACGAGCAGAATCGATGTCAACCCGACGAATGCCAGGAGTAGTGAGATTGGGTGTCTCCGAGTAAAGGCGGCGGATTGCATTGTCGCAGAAGCTCACCGAAAGGCCAGGAAACAGCGATAACTATGCCACGAGAGATGAGAGCCTTTTTCGGATTAGCAACGAGAGCCTCAGAAGGTTTTTCCACACTTGGAGAGTAAATTCGCCCAGGTTGTGGAAATAACAAATTACCGCCTCTCTATATAGCACAAATTCTGAGGATTAGAGGATCAAAAGTTGGACGTTCAAAGTTTCTTCGTGAGCATGCCCGTTACTTCCGCAATCTTTGCGACTCAGGTCTGAATCTTGAGAAAGCGTGTGCGTTTGCGGCACACCGCGCCGTCAGATGAGGTTTTTGGTCAGCGATCGTCGCGAATCAAAGCCGAGTGATGTCCTCACATTGATACATTGATCTGGTGATCTTCAAGGCCCGAAGCGCTGGCGGTATTCAGTCGAGACAATGAAGGCTTTGACCATTTCGGCAGCGTTGTAATTGCCATTGAATTGATGCGCAGGTAACCGAAGAACTGCATCAACACGAACGCGCGGTTGAACTCCGCGGTTACCAGATTTTGATTCTCGGCTAGCTGTCGCAGGGCCTGCGCGCGCGCTGTTGTATTGGTCGTATCTGTGGCGCCTCCAAACAGGGCAATCGCCGTGGCGCGGTCGCTGGTTGACAAGACATTGCCCGCGTTCTGATTCAGCTTGTCGACAAACTGCGCGGGCGTCATCGACGTCGGGAACGCAGTTGTGAAACGGGTTCGCTGCACGAAGTCGGAGGTAAAGGCCTGCTTGTTATTTTCCAGCACGGTCTCCCAACCGGTCTGGCCCACCACCAAACCGTCGCCAATCTCCTCCGTGTCGGAGATGAAATCTGTGAATCGCACCGTCGGCACTGCGAGTTGGTGCGCCCCGCCAAGGGTTGAGGCGCCGGTCGCGTCGCCGAAGGCGGACTTGTGGATTCTCTCCACCAGATAACCTGTCTGCTGAAATTCGATGGACAGAAAGTAAGCGGCCGAAGTGTTGATGCGCTGCGCATCGATGCACGATGGTTGGGGCGTGCAGTTATTGATGTTGTTGGTCCAAAAATCCCAGCCACCCGCATCCGGATAGCGACTGAGAAAGTCGTAGTAGTGCTCCTGCACAAAGAAGCGCGATTGATCGATGGGATTCGAGGTTGGCGGCACTGTGTCGTTGTCGGTTATCGTCACCATCGCCGGGTTGGGCGTGCCGAGGGTCGCGCCCACGGGATCGCTCAAGGTGACGAAGAAGAACTCGTCTCCTTCGACGTAGACATCGTCGACAATCAGCACTTGAAATGACTTGCTCGTTTCGCCGGCAGCCATCCGCAACGTTCCGAAAGCCAGGATGTAATCTGATTTTTGCTTCGCGGTGCCATCAGAGATTGAATAGCGAACGGATGCCGGGCCCGACGCGCCGCTGGTGCGTGTGATCGTAATCGTTGCTTTCCCGTCTGCTTCGTTGGCCACGTAACTGCCCACGTTGAACTGAATCGTGGCGGAGGCAATAAAGTTGGCTGTTTGGTTCGTCAGGACATTGGTGAAGCTGGCGCTCGTCGGCACAAAGCCAAAAGCAGGTTTCGATGGCGTAATCGTATAGTTGCGTCCGGCGGGGAGGTTAGGAAAGCTGTAGTTTCCACTGGCGTTTGTCTGGGTGCTCAAAGACTTGCCGACCGTCAAGGTCATCGTCACGGCATCCAGGCCACCACCGCCCAACGTCACCTGACCGCCGATGGTTACGACTACGGGTGAGAAGTCCAATCTCACATTCTTTTGCAGATTGTTGACGCTCTGCGAATTGAAAATGTAATTCGGCACGCTAACCGACACCGTATAGTTGTTGCCGACAGTCAGGAATCCAAAAGTGTAATAGCCATTAGCATCGGTTGTCGTGGTGCCAAACGGCACGCCACTGAGATTCACGGTGGCGCCGGGAATTCCGTTATTGTTTTCATCAACTACCCGACCGATGATTGTCGGATCGGCGATGACGGTGGCGAACGCATCGCCATTACCGCCGCTGTTGGTTTTTTGAAAGGCGTTTGCCGTCGTCGTGAAACCTGCCGAACTGGTACTGCCCGTTATGAAAGCGTTGCCCGCGTTATCCAGCGTAAGGCTGTATCCTCTGTTAAAGAGATTTCCGCCAAAATAGGTTGAATAGACGAGCGCCGAACCCGTCGCACCGAACTTGGTCACGAACATCGAATTTAATGAGGGAAGCGTTGCCTGAATTGGACTCGCGAGCGGGAAGTTGCTCGAACCCGTACCGCCCGTGACATAAGCCTGGCCCAGCACGTTTACTGCGATGCCCAATGCGAGGTCGTCGCCACTGCCACCAAGATAAGTGGAGTAGACGAGTGACGATGCACCAGAGGCGTTGGTATTCAACTTGAGGACAAAGGCGTCGGTCGATCCTCCGAAGGCGGATTGAAATGCATTCTTAAGCGGAAAATTGGTCGAGGTTGTTGAACCCGTAACGTAAGCATTTCCAAAATCGTCAATGGCAAGGCCTTGACCCGCGGCGCTGGCAGCTTGAGCAGCGCTGCTGCCCGCGATATCGTCCCCCGTGCCGCCAAAATATGTGGAATAGACCAGCGCCGAACCGGCGGGATTTAGCCGGGTTACAAAAACGTCAAAAGTATTAGTGCCACCCGCATAAGCAGGCTGAAATGCATTTAGCACTGGGAAAGTAGTCGAGCGCGTAGAGCCGACAACGTATGCGCTACCCGCGGAATCCACTTTGATACTGCGCCCTACCTCGCCACCCGTGCCGAGAAGGGTGGAGTAAACGAGCGCCGAGCCTGCCGGATTAAATTTAGTTATGAAAGCGCTTCCAGTGCCGCCAATAGTTGATTGAAACGGATTCACCAAAGGAAAAGTGGAGTTGCCGGTGAAGCCGGTAACATAGGCGTTGCCTCCGGCGTCAACCGCAATGGCCCTCCCGATCGTGTTGAAACCGGCTGCCGAGCCGTTCAGGTATGTTGAATAGACCAGCGCCCCACTGGGACTCAACTTGGTAACAAATGCATCAACACCACTTCCGACAGTGGTCTTAAAAGCCCCCGCAGTCGTGGGGAAATTGGTTGCGCCCGTTTCGCCGGTGACATAGGCATTGCCGCTTGAGTCCACCGCGATGCCATGGCCCGCCTCGTCATTGGAACCTTCGGTGCCGCCGAGATAAGTCGAATAGACGAGCGCTGAGCCATCCGCGCTGAACTTGGTCACGAAGACATCTTCAGTTCCCACACGCGTCGACTGGGCCGCATTGCTAACGGGAAAGTTGGGCGATTGGGTGCGTCCGGTTATGTAGGCGTTCCCTGCGCCATCGACGCCGATATCATTACCCTCGTCCAGACCGCTGCCGCCGAGAAAGCTGGAATAGAACAACACCGGATCGATGGTAAGCGTCTTCGTTTTGTCATAGGACGGTATATCGATGCTCACTTCTCGCTTCGCGGTCAATACGTAATTCGCTGCCACCTCGCGCCGGTGACCGTTCATTTCTTGGTAAGCGATTGGCTTCAGTTGACGGAGTTCGCGGTCACCAATGCGCAACACGAGATCGCCGCTTGCTGCATCGACATGCAGATCGTCTGCTCCTGTAATTGAGAGCTTGATGTTCTTCGGATTAGCCGCGGGCGCGACGACGAAGTCGTATTCGAGTTTTCTTTGATTGCCGTAATAAACAACGTCGATGCCCGGATAGACTCTTTGATAACGAACGTGGGAATAAGTGCAAATGCCGGTACGCCATTTTGCCGGAT
>QHXE01000402.1 GCA_003222835.1 Acidobacteriota bacterium
TTCATGGACACGCCGCTCAAGAGGATAGCTTTGTTGCCGATCCCCGAGCGATACGTGTAATCGTCGAACGTTCCATCCCGGTTGTTGTGGTAGAGACGATTCAATTCGAAATCGAGGTGCGTGACATAGACGTCCTGCCACCCGTCGCCGTCCACGTCCGCGGCGTCAATGCCCATGCCGGCTTCGTAGCGGCCGTCTTCGCTCGCCGCAAGGCCGGAGACGAAGGAAACATCCTGAAAGGTTCCGTCGTGCTTATTGAGGAACAGAAAATTCGGCCAAGTATCGTTGGCGATAGCGATGTCCGGCCAGCCGTCGTTGTTGAAGTCAGCGAGCACGACGCCCATGCCCTTGGATTCGGGCTTGCCCACACCGGAGGCGTCGCTTACGTCGGTGAAGGTGCCATCGTGATTGTTATGATAGAGCTTGGTCTTCTGCCCTTTATAGTTGCCGGGGTTGCAGTACGAACGGTAGCCCGGCCGTCGCTCGCCGCACCAGAGATTGGTCTTCGGCGTCCACTCGATGTAATTCGTGACGACGAGGTCGAGCCAGCCGTCTTTATCGTAATCGAACCATCCGGCGCTGGTAGACCACTGGCCTTCATCAGCGACACCGGCTTTGGCGGTGACATCGGTGAATGTTCCATCGCCGTTATTGTGATAAAGGATGGCGCGGCCGTAGCCAGTGACGTACAGATCGGGATAGCCGTCATTGTCGTAATCGCCGACGGCCACTCCCTGACCGTAGTGGCCTTCGCCTCCAACACCGGCTTTCTCGGTGACGTTAGTAAACGTTCCATCGCCATTATTGTGATAGAGCGCCGAGCGCAGAGGATGCGGCGGCTTGTAAATATCCGTCGCGGCCGATTGGACAAAGTAAAGATCCATCAATCCGTCCTGATCGTAGTCAATCCAGCCGACACCTGTGCCCATGGTTTCGAGGTAATACTTTTCGTCGGTTTGCGTGGAGTCTTGGCGAAACGTGATTCCCGCCGATTGCCGAATGTCTGTATACCGGACCGTGATTCGCTCGCCCTGCGTTTTGGGAGCTTGCCCAGAGGAACTTCTAAGCTGGATAGCGGCAACACTCATGGCGCTGAGCGCAAGGATTGCGCTGATGCTGCTTGTTAGACCGAATGCCTTATTGATCCTTGTACTTTTTCCCATTCCCCGGATTACCGATTTGCGATTGCGGGTAAGAAGCTGATGCGAAGGCATACCAATTGTAATACAGCCATGACCACAAACGCCGTTGCAGCCTTCGCCGGAGACAAAAGAGACTTAAAGCCGGCGAACACAACAATGCCGGTCAGGCATGCTGCTCCGACGATGATCGTCATTGCAATCTCAACGGCTGAAAAATGCCCGGTTATGATGCGCGCAATTCCCAGGAGATACAGCCAGATGATAGCCATTAATGCCAGCCAGCATAGAAAGAACGGCAGAGCAATCCAGCCTGTTGCTTGCGATCGGCGAAATCCGAACGCCACTCCAAACCAAAGCGGCAAAGTCTGGACGATATGACGCACCACTAAATTGCTGGCGAGCCCGACGCCCACAACCAAGGCAAGGATGACGACGAAGCAACAGAGCGCGATAACAACTGGCCCTTGGCCTGAAGAGTGGTAATTCGGATTCATCGTGGTATTCGCTCTGGCATTCTAGCCTTGGCCATGCAGACGCTCAACTGGAAGTTTCCGGCTGGGCCACATTCATTGAACCACTTCTCAAGTGATTCGCAGCCGGCTTGACTTTGCCGAAGCCTCCGCCGGATAATCGCCCCGCGATTTTGTGAGTCCTCTTCCCCCACCGGTGTCCAGATCCATCCTTGTAGTCATGCGAATTGGAAGGAGTGCCGACAATGAAAAAGCTTGCTGCGTTTTCCGTATTGACGCTGGCGTGGCTCTTGCTTCTGTGGATGCCATCGGCACGCACGGCCGCCAACGACGTAGACGAAATACGGCAGCTGTTGGACCGCTGGACTACGGCGTTCCACGCGAGGGACCTCAACGGCATCATGTCCATTTATGAGCCAGGGCAAGCACTCGTGTCGTATGACATCGTTGCGCCGTTGCAATACACCGGGTTTGAAGCGTATAAAAAAGACTATCAGGAATTCCTCGACCAGTTTCAAAGCCCCATCGACATTGAGATTCGCGACCTGAGCATCGTTGCGGGCGATACGATTGCTTTCAGCCGAGGACTGGAGCGGATGAGTGGCACATTGAAAAACGGCGGAAAATTCGATGCATGGGTGCGCTTTACCGAGTGTTATCGCAAGAAGAATGGCCACTGGTTAGCAGTACATGACCACATCTCCGTACCTGTCGATCTCGAGACCGGCAAGGCATTGCTGAACCTCAAGCCGTGACAATGCATTGATGTTTCGATCTGAGGCGCCACGAAGACGCGACAATGACACCGGTCTCAGAGCGTACGATCAGCGAGCGATAACGCCAGTTGAAGCAACTGCTGCCTGGCAATCATCGGCATAGGTTCGCGAAGCGAAGATGATGCCACCGGGGCTTTGTCCAGAGCCTCTTCAATACGATTCACATCCAGGCCGCCGGCAGCGTTGCTGCCCTTGAAGCGATTCAGCACTTCGCGGGCTTTGGTGATTTCTCCGGTTTGATAATAGAAAACGCCCAGCGTGGAATAGCTTCCGGGCCACTCCGGCAAAAGGTCCACGGCGCGCTCGAAGTTTTCCGCGGCTTGCGGAGTCTTTCCTTCCATCGCAGAGACGATTCCCAAGCCCCAGAGGATCTTTCCGGAGCTGGGAATTCGCGCCAGACCTTTCCGCGAAGTCTCTTCGGCGGCGCTAACATTATTTTGACGGAGTTCTACGAGAGTCAACGACAGGTAATACTGGTCATTGTCAGGATTGCGGTGGATGGCCTCCTGGAAGATTTCCTTGGCGCGCGTCGTGTCGCCGAGATGAGCCTCGATGTCGCCAAGCAAGGCCAGGTAAGTATCGTCCTGCTGGCCCGCTGGCGAAACTTGCTGGGCAGCTTCGAGCGCTTGCGGATAAAGACCTTTGCGGAAATAAGCATCGGTTAAATCGAATTTAAC
>QHXE01000403.1 GCA_003222835.1 Acidobacteriota bacterium
GAAAAAGTGACCGAGGCATTCAAGCTGATGCTCAAGAATCCTGCGGTCAAAGGCATTCTGGTCAATATTTTCGGCGGGATCATGCGCTGCGACACCATCGCCGAAGGCGTGATCGCCGCGGCCAGGGAGGTCAAGCTGAGCGTGCCGCTGGTCGTGCGCATGAAAGGCACCAACGAAGATCTTGGCAAGCAAATGCTTCAGGCATCGGGGCTGCCGATCATTTCCGCCGACAACATGGGTGACGCGGCGCAGAAGATCGTCGCCGCGATCGCCGGCAAATAAGGAACCAAGGTCCATGAGCATTCTCATCGGCAAGGACACCAAGGTCATGACCCAGGGCATCACGGGCAAGACCGGAGCCTTCCACACCCGCATGTGCCGCGACTACGCCAACGGCCCGAACTGCTTTGTGGCCGGGGTGAATCCGAACAAGGCCGGCGAGTCCTTCGAGGGCATCCCTATCTACGGCACCGTGAAGGAAGCCAAAGACCAAACCGGCGCGACCGTTTCGGTCATCTACGTGCCTCCGCCCTTTGCCGCTGCCGCCATCGACGAGGCCGTCGACGCTGAGCTCGATCTCGTCATCTGCATCACCGAAGGCGTCCCTGTGCGCGACATGATTCGCACCCGCGATCGCATGCAGGGCAAGAAGACCATCCTTATCGGTCCCAACTGTCCGGGCGTCATCACGCCCGACGAGATCAAGATCGGCATCATGCCCGGCCAAATCCACAAAAAGGGTCGCATCGGTGTCGTGTCGCGCTCGGGGACATTGACCTACGAGGCGGTCGGTCAATTGATGGAGCGCGGGCTGGGCCAGTCGACCTGTGTCGGCATCGGTGGCGATCCGGTCAACGGATTGAAGCATATCGATGTCATGAAGATGTTCAATGACGATCCCGACACCGACGCGGTCATCATGGTCGGTGAGATCGGCGGCGACGCCGAGGAAACCTGCGCGCGGTGGATCAAGGCCCACATGCAAAAGCCCGTGGTCGGATTTATTGCCGGCCTCACCGCGCCGCCCGGCAAGCGCATGGGCCACGCGGGCGCAATCATCTCGGGAGGGAAGGGGACGGCGCAGGAGAAGCTGGCCGTCATGGAAGAGTGCGGCATCAAGGTCACCCGCAATCCGGCGGAAATGGGAAAGCTCCTCCAAGCGGTCATCTAGCGGCGCTGCACGTCAGCGACAAACTCAATGAGCGCTTCGTATCTTTCGACCGCAACGGTCATCCCTATCGCGGAAGTGGGCCGCGCCAGACGCAAGGTCCGCTCTACGCCGAAAGGACGCGCCGTCGATCCCAAGGCGCTCGCAGAGGTGCAGGCATTGCTCGGTGACTCGCCACGGCGCCGCGACTTGCTGATCGAATTCCTGCACGGCATCCAGGACACTTTCGGACACATCACCGCGGCACATATCGTCGCCCTGGCCCAGGAGATGAAGCTCGCGATGACCGAGGTGTACGAGGTCGCCACCTTCTATCACCACTTCGACGTCGTCAAAGAGGGCGAAGCAACGCCGCCCGCACTGACGGTACGCGTCTGCGAGACGCTCTCGTGCGCCATGGCAGGTGGCGGCGAGTTGCTTCGCGATCTCCAGCAAAGACTCGGGTCCCGCGTGCGCATCGTCCCCGCGCCTTGCATCGGCCGCTGCGATGGCGCGCCTGCCGCGACCGTGGGTCGCCGCGCCATCGATCGCGCGACCGTGGAAGCGATCGAGGCTGTCGTCAAAGGCGATGCAAGGCAGGCAGCGGTCGCCGATTATGTGACGTATGCCGATTACCGGAAAGCAAACGGTTATGGCTTGCTTGCGGATTGCGTCGCGGGCAGGCGCAACGCCGACGAGGTGATTGCGACGCTGGAGAGCTCATCGTTGCGAGGCCTGGGGGGAGCCGGATTTCCGGCAGGACGAAAATGGAAGATCGTCCGCGCCGAGCCCGCGCCGCGGCTCATGGCCGTCAATATCGATGAAGGGGAGCCGGGAACGTTCAAGGATCGTGTTTACCTGGAGCGCGACCCGCATCGTTTTCTCGAGGGCATGTTGATAGCGGCATGGGCGGTCGGCATCGATGCGATCTACGTCTATCTGCGCGATGAATACGCGGGCTGCCGCGAGATCCTGACCCGCGAGCTCGCGGCGCTGGCTGCGGATCCGCCTTGCCCGCTGCCGACCATCGAGCTTCGCCGCGGCGCCGGAGCGTATATCTGCGGCGAAGAGTCGGCGATGATCGAGTCGATCGAAGGCAAGCGCGGGATGCCTCGCTTGCGCCCGCCATACGTGGCGCAGGTGGGGCTGTTCGGGCGCCCGACGCTCGAGCACAACATGGAGACGCTGTACTGGGTGCGCGATATCCTCGAAAAGGGCGCCGAGTGGTT
>QHXE01000404.1 GCA_003222835.1 Acidobacteriota bacterium
TCATGGGACTCGCCCGTAGGATCAAACGAGTTCGCTTTAACCGTGCCTCCACCGCGTGGCAGGTTGTAACCGGTCGTGTCAAATCGCAGCGCTCTTATGAAGGACTTAATTAGGAATCCCCCACCCGCCAACGAAGTCTCACATACAGACTGACTAAGCAAGGCAACTGCGCTGGTATTTTTCCTCGACGCAATGCATTAACCCAATCGCCATCAAGCGCCTGCACATGCGAACCATCATTCAGAAAAAAGCGAACGACTGAGACTTGCGCTCACAAAGAGCTAGCCTCAGCCGTCCGCTTCGCTGACTAGTGACCTAAAATGAACTGGTTAGCCCGACAATGAATCGCCGAGCTATTTCCACACGCCCGTTTTCGCGGACCCATTATCCCTGTTCATTTCGAAGTTCGCTTGGCAAGATGCCTTACCAACGCGGCTCGCGATGACCACCGTAGTTGCCACCACCACCACCGCCGCGATTACCACCGTAACCGCCGCGGCTGCCGCCGAAGCCGCCACGTCCGCCGCCGCCACCGCTACGATTTTCGGCTCTTTGCCATTGAATTGATCAATAGCCGCCGTGGCCTCTTCCTTGGTGGACATTTCGACGAAGGCGAACCCACGTGAACGTCCGGTGTCGCGGTCTTCCACGACGCTCGCTGATTCAACCGTGCCGGCTTGAGCAAACAGTTCCTGAAGCTCCTGGCTGGTGGTTTGGAAAGCGAGGTTTCCCACATATAGTTTCGTTGACATACAGATATACCTTTCCTTTTGGGAATGAAAAGAAGCTTTGCGAACGGAACGGGCTTCGGCGAAACGGTAGCGGTCGAAGGACCAGGTTCGGATGCTCTCAAAAGAGCGGCTTCGTAGTTTGAAATCAGCCCACTCTCGAACTATCCAAACGCCGGCGCTAATCGTTTTATGCGCGGGGCGCATCACCGTCGATGCGCGAGAGAAGGATTAACCGTGCAGTATGATGCCCTAGTTCATGGTCCAGTTGCAAGCTCTCGCTCTTAGCAATCCATGGGACATTCAGAGATTCGAGGGTAGATTTTCCCCGCCGAGTTCCAAAGCTGACGCCTGACGCTAAGATCTGGGCCTCCAGTTGTGAGAGCCGGACGAAGTTAACTTTGACGACTAAAGGTTTCGGTAAATGCCGGTTCATTGCGTTTGATTATCAGGTAAGGCGAGCCCCCGTTCTGGTTTTGATCAGCAGGGCAAGAGTAGATTTGTTACTCACCAGGGGAGAGATCAGAAGCCAACGGCTCGGGAGCGCCTTTGGCGCCGGCGGGAAGCATTGCCGGACGACGCTTGCCGAAGAATGAAGTGCGATCCAGCACTTTCTCCTGAAACACTTCGAAATACAGATAGATCACCGGAGTTATGAACAGCGTGATGAATTGTGAAACGACCAGGCCGCCCACAACCACCAGACCCAAGGGGCGCCGCGAAGAGCCATCTGCCCCATAACCAAGCGCGATCGGCATCGCACCAAAGACGGCGGCGAGCGTAGTCATCAGGATTGGCCGAAAGCGATCCATGCTCGCGTCGTGAATAGCTTTATCGGCAGCCTCGCCGGCATCGACTCGAGCCCGGGCAAAGTCGACGATCATGATTCCATTCTTCTTGACGATGCCCATGAGCATGAACATCCCGACGAACGCGTAAAGCGACGCTTCCTGCCCAAATAAGAAGAGCGTGAGCAAACCACCAACCAGGGCCGTCGGAAGTGTCGAAAGGACGGTCAGCGGATGCACGTAGCTCTCGTAGAGAATGGCCAGGATCACGTACATCACGAAAACTGCGAGCGCCATCAGGATGGTCAAGCTGGTGACGGTGTTACTGAAAGTTTGCGCTTCGCCTTGCAACTCTGCGCGCACGCTCGGTGGCACAACTTCCGCGGCGGCTTTTTGGATGAAGTTCGTGGCATCGCCGAGCGCGACACCCGGTTTGAGATTGAAAAAGAGCGTCACGCTGGTGAATTGATTTAGATGATTGACGGCCTGTGGGCCAAGTGTTTGCTTCCAGGTGACTAACTGGCCGAGCGGCACAAGACGTTGTCCATTGTCGGACTTGATGTAGAGCTTCGATAGGTCTTCGGGATTCGCGCGCGCAGAATCTTCCACTTCCAGAATGACCTGATATTGATCCTCCGGCTTCTTGATTAGATAAAGATAATTCTGCGAGTAGGCGTTGCGCAGCAGCGTTAGAATTCGCGTTTCCGAGACGCCGTAGGTCTTTGCTTGATCGCGACGAATATCAATGTCCAGATTTGGAGTGTTGTTGTAAAAGTCTGACGAGACCGTAAGAAAGCCGGGATACTGCATGAGCTTGCCCAAAAGCTTCTGGCCCACGTCGTAAACCTGATCCGGACTCGCGCCGGAAACCGCGAAGGCGTATTGGCCCTGTTGCTGACTAGTAACACCGGTGCTGATTTCTAAAACCGGAAAAGGCCGCAAGAACGTGAATACTCCCGGAATAGAATTTAGTTTGCCCATCATCTGCGCCGTTACCGTCCCGATTGGCGGGCGCTCTTCGGGCGGTTTGATGAAAGTGAAGGTGATGCCCTGGTTTGCGGCTAAGAATCCGGTAGCGCCCGTCAAAGTGAAGTCGGTGATGACGTTCGGATCCTGATGCAGCATCTCGTCCACGCGATTCTGCAAAGCCTTCATCTGATCCGGCGACGAGCCTTCACGCGCGATGAACGCGCCAAAGATAACACTGCTATCGCCCGGCGGCAGGAACGCTTTCGGAATGAGCATGAAAAGCAGGATTGTTCCGGCGAGACAGACAACCCAAATGATCGGAGAGACCCAACGATGCCGCAGAAACCACCAAAGCGATGCGCCGTACAGCGCCAGCACGCGCTTCTCAATGCCGCCGATTACGCGCTCCATCCAGGTTTTCTTTGACCCCTCGCCTCGTGGTTTCAATAATCGCGCGCACATCAAGGGCGTCAGGGTCAGTGAAACTAAGCCGGAAGCGAAGATCGCAATCACGATGGTGATCGCGAACTCGCGAAAGATTCGGCCGACTAATCCCGACATGAAAACCAGCGGAATGAATACCGCCGCCAGCGAGATCGTCATCGACAAAATGGTGAAGCTGATCTCTTTGGCGCTGTTGATGGCGGCCTCAAAGGGCTGCTCGCCGCGCTCCATTCGGCGCACGGTGTTTTCCAGGAACACGATCGCGTCGTCAACCAAAAATCCGATCGCCAGCGTGAGGGCCATCAGCGATAAGTTGTCGAGACTGTATCCGAGAAAGCGCATCGCCACGAACGTGATCA
>QHXE01000405.1 GCA_003222835.1 Acidobacteriota bacterium
AAGCAACATCGCAACACCCGCAAAAGAACTGAGCAGCAACATTGGTGTCCGACGAGGCCCCGCCGCTATAGCGACAACGTCATCCAATGTCTTGACGTTGTAAATTAGCATCACCTTATCGATGGCTCTTATCTCGTTGCGGACCGCGCCGGCTAACGCCGTGGGCTCACCGTTGGTCCTTACGACAAGGGAAAGACTGCCCCACCCTGCATCCTGGGCAAAAGGTACGTACATCTGGGATTCCGCTTCGGTGTCGAGAGACACACGTGTGTCGCCGACAACACCGACGATTTCACGATGAAACTTCTCATCGTGCCAAACCCAAATTCTTCGACCAACGGGACTCTCGCCGGGCCAAAGTTTACGAGCCATAGTTTCGTTGACGATGATGACCTTGGGCTTATCGTTCGTGTCGCGCTCAGTAAAGCCACGCCCCGCTTTAAGTGGTATTTGCATCGTGTCGAGGTACGTGGGCGTCACGGAAAGAAAATTGGCATTGCCTGCGGCCTCAGATGTCGCCGGATCCCCTTCCCGCAGATATCCACGGCCGAGATTGAAGGTATCTCCGCGGAGCGGCAACTGTGTAATTGCACCCGCCGACGCGACTCCGGGCAAGGTGCTGATTCGTTCAACAACCTGCCGGTAGACCTGCGCGCGTGGTTCTCCCTGTTGGTATTTGCCGGATGGAAGCGAGACACGCATTGTAAGCATGTTTGAAGGATTGAAACCCGGATTCACTTCGCGTAGGCGAATGAAACTCTTGATTAGCAACCCGGCGCCCACAAGCAACATGAATGAAAGTGCAATTTCGGAAACCATCAACGCGCTGCCAATGCGGTTACGTCGAGCCTGAGATCCAGACCGACCACTTTCCTTGAGAGTTTCATTGAGATCGATCTTAGAAGCTTGAATCGCCGGTACTAAGCCAAAAACGACGCCGGTTACGAGGGCGACGGCAAAAGCAAAAGCGAAAACTCTCGCGTCCATACCGATCTCTTCAAATCGAGGACTATTCGGCGGGCTGATAGAAACGAGGAGTCTGGTTAACCAGACGCTCAGCACAAGTCCCAGTCCTCCGCCCACTACCGAAAGCAGCACACTCTCCGTAAGCAGTTGTCGAACGATGCGAGACCTGCTTGCTCCCAGAGCTGTTCGAACGGCGATCTCGCTCTGCCTGTACGTCGCGCGCGCGAGTTGTAAGTTCGCTATATTTGCACATGCGATCAACAACACAAGCGTGACAGCGCCAAGGAGAATCAATAGGGAAGCACGTAGATTACCGACAAGTCTATCTTGCAGGTTTGTTAGTTTGACATTCCATCCACGGTTAGATTCAACGTAGCTCCGGGCCAGGTTTTCGTTGATGACGGTCATCTCCGATCGAGCCTGTTCAATATCGACACCCGGTTTGAGACGACCAACCACGTTAAGAAAACGATTGAAACGCTTCTCTTTGGCAGGATCTATTGGGAAAGGAAACCAGATTTCGGTTTGAGTCGGATAATCGAACCCGGGCGGCATGACGCCAACAATCGTTATGCTGAAGTTACTAACCTGAATCTTCGATCCGATCACGTTGTCGCTTGCGCCGAAGCGTCGTTGCCAGAGCGCATAACTCACAATCGCGACAGAATCCTTTCCTTCCTTAAACTCGTCAGCCTGAATGAGGCGACCTTTAAATGGTGCGGTACGAAATAGAGGAAAGAATTCTTCGGTTACACTTGTGCCACGCACCCGCTCGGGTTCATCGTTAGTGACGAGCACTGTTCCCCCTGCGACAAAAGCTGCGATCTGTTCAAAAGACGAACTCCGGTTTCGCCAATCAGAGAAATCAGGGACTGACGTGGCGCCGCCCTCAGGTATGCCCAAATTAAGATTCGTACCGTCAAGGACGACAATCCGTTCTGGTTCCGGAAACGACAAGGGACTCAACAACACTGCATCGACGACAGAGAAAATCGCGGTGTTGGCTCCGATACTGAAGGCCAGAGTGGCAACAGCGACGACAACAAAACCGGGTCGCTTAATCAAACTGCGGATGGCGTAACGGACGTCTTGGAGTAAGGTGTGCATGATGAAACCTCTTGATTGGGTCTTTGGTCTTTGGCTTCCGGCCTTTGTGCTTTGCGCTTTACTCGCCACGCAAAGCGCTCGGTTTTATCTCCCGCGCTCAAACCAAAATTGGAGTCGGAGTACGCGAGCACACCGTCAAACTCTGGACTTGAACCACGCATGGCCTGGTAAAGCGGATAAGAGAAATCAGGATGGAGGCCGCTGCCGGTTGTGCGAGTTGAATCTCTACGATTTGTTCGGGATGGCTGACCGGCAAAGTGCGCAACATGACTGAATCCATCACGCTGAACACTTTTGTGTTGGCGCCGATACCCAGCGCGAGCACGATCACTGCGACAAGCGCGAAAGCAGGCCGCTTCAGTAGACTTCGAACACCGTAGCGAAAATCTTTCAGCAGTGTGTTCATGCCTCTTTCTCCCTCTTTGGTCTTGGTACTACGTCCTCGCTGTCACTCATACCGCAAGGCCACCAGCGGATCGACTTTCGTAGCCCGCCGCCCTGGGACGTAACAAGCCACCAGCGCTACACCCGTTAGTAAGATCGCGATAGTAACGAACGTTGCCGGATCGGTTGGGGCGACCCCGAAGAGCATGGTCCTCATCAAACGCGTCAGACTAACAGCGCCGATCAAGCCAAGCGCAACGCCAATCAAGACGAGCACCATTCCACGTCCAATCACCAGTCTGAAAACGTCTCGCCGCTGCGCTCCGATGGCCATGCGAATACCGATCTCGTGCGTGCGCTGAGTGACGGTGTAACTCATCACTCCGTAGATGCCGACAGCGGCAAGGATCAAGGCCAGCGAGGCAAGAACCGCGAGCAGCGCCATCGAAAGTCTTTGCGTGCCGAGCGATTGGTCCAGGGTCTTCTCCATTGTGCTCACGTTGAAGACGGGTTGATTCGGATCGAGCGTCTGGACTTCGCGGCGTACGGCGGCGACCACGCTCAAGGGGTCCGTCGTCGTGCGGACGATGAGGTTCGCGCGCGAGGCCAGGAACGGAAACGCGTCGTCGGGAGCTTGGTTGAACGGAAAATAGAGTTGTGGTTGAACGCGCTCAATAGCGTCGAGCCCGAAGTGTTTGACGTGCGCGACGACACCGACGATTTCAACGTCCGGATTGTCTTTGCCATCGCCCGCGATGTAATGCCCAAGGGGTTCTTCGTTGGGAAATTGCTGGCGCGCAAAAGTTTCGTCAATCACGGCGACCCTCGGGCTGTGTTGCGTGTCTTGCATGGTGAAAAACCTGCCTTTGATGAGGCGGATGCCCATGGCTTGCAGATAATCGGGACTCGTGATGTAGAGCATTGTCTGCGGTTGTTTGCCTGGTTCGGGTTTTGGACGTCCCACGATGGCGAATGAAGTGTCGGCGGTCCCGCCGAGTGGTATTCCATTTGAAAATGCCGCCGACTCGACGCCCGGCAATGACTTGATTCGTCCATTTAAGTCGTTGAAGAAGTTGAGGACTTTCGCGCCTTCATCCTGCTTCGCGTTAAGCGCCAGTTGCATCGTCAGCAAGTTCCGCGGCTTGAAGCCCGGATCAGTGTCCAGGATATGCACGAAGCTCCTGACCAGCAGTCCGGCGCCGACTAAGAGCACGAGCGAAAGCGCGACCTCGGAGACAACCAGCGTGCTGCGCAACCATGCGCTCCGCCCGCCGGGGCCCGAACCACGCCCCCCTTCTTTGAGCGTGTCGTGCAAATCGGCCTTGGCGGCTGCGAGGGCCGGCGCCAAACCAAAAACTATGCCGGTTACGAGCGAAACGAGCAGCGTGAAGATCAGGACGTTACCGTCTAATTTGATCACCGACGTAGTTGGCAAGATGTCAACGCTCGTAGAGCGAAGCAGATCAATACCCCAGACCGCCAGGAGCAATCCGATCATGCCGCCCAGCAAGGCGAGCAATACACTCTCGGTGAGTAGTTGGCGGATAATGCGCAGACGTCCCGCGCCGAGCGCCGCCCGAATCGCCATCTCTTTCTGTCTCGCCGCCGCTCGCGCCAGCAGTAAGTTGGCGACGTTGGCACAGCCGATGGCCAACACAAAGCCGACCGCGCCGAGCAATATGAGTAATGGCCGGCGCACGTCGCCGACGAATGCTTCCTGCAGCGGCGTAAGCGTGGCGCTGTTTCCCTTCATGCCATACTGCACGCCGATGCGCTGGGCCATCGCAATCAATTCGCCGCGCGCTGTCTCAACCGTCACGCCTGGCTTCAAACGCGCAATCGCGTAGATGCCGGGATGATTGCCGCGCTCTTTCATTTCGTCGGCGCGCAGTCCGATGGGCACGAACACGTCGGTTGGCGTGCCGAAGGCATAACTTGCAGGCAGCACCCCGATGACCGTGTAGCTCGCGCCGCTCAGAGTTACTTGTTTGTTGATGATGGCAGAGTCTGAACCGAAGCGACGGTCCCACAAGCCATGACTTATGATGCAGACGGGATTGGCGCCTGGGCGGTCCTCTTCCGCAGCGAAGCTGCGCCCCAGGGCCGGACTGACGCCGAGCACGTTGAAGAACTCCGCCGACACTCCTCTTCCCGCCAGACGTTCCGGCGCATCCGTGCCTGTCAGATTGAGGCTGCGAAACTGCATTGCGGCGATCCCGGAAAAGACTTTGTTCTGCTCGCGCCAATCGAGGAAGTTCGGATACGAGATGGACATCTGCGGCACATTCGGGCTGTCTTCCGAGAGCCGCACGAGTTTGTCGGGGTCTGCGTAAGGTAGCGGTCGCAAGAGCGCCGCGTTGACGACCGAGAAGATAGCTGCGTTCGCGCCAATTCCCAGTGCCAGCACCACTACCACAATCGCGGTCACGCTCAAATTCTTGCCCATCATTCGCACCGCGTATCTTATGTCTTGCCAAAGTATGTTCATCGATTCACCTCACCTCTTTTTCAGATCATCACTCATACCTGAGCGCCACCAGCGGATCGACTTTCGTCGCGCGGCGGGCAGGGATGCAACACGCGATCAGCGCGACAAGAATCAGACTCACGGAGACAGTCGCAAGCGTCAGCGCATCGGTTGGCGTCACTCCGAAGAGAAAACTCGCCATCAATCGTGTGAGTCCGATGGCTCCCGCCAGTCCGAGGGCCACACCAAGGAGCACCGGCCCCATTCCGTTCCTCACGATCAGCTTCAGCACATCCGCTGCGCGCGCGCCCAGCGCCATGCGAATGCCGATTTCGCGCGTCCGTTGCGTGACTGCATAACTCATCACCCCGTAGATGCCGGCCACCGCCAGAATCAAAGCGACGACGGCAAAAACTCCCAGTAGCGAGGTGCGAAAGCGCGGCGCGGCGACCGCTTCTGACATCACGCTCTCAAGTGTTCTGATGCTATGGACCAGTTGGTTTTTGTCGAGCGCTTGCACCTCGCGGCGCACGGCGGCCACAACGCTCTCAGGTTTGTTCGTCGCCCGGATCATCAGCGCCATCGAGGATTGGGGTTGTTGAGCGAAGGGCATATACATTTCCGCGACGGGACTGCTAGTCAGATCCTGCGCGCGAGGTTTGGTATCTTTGACTATTCCGACAATCGTGGCCCAATCTTCTTCCTTCGGATTCTTGTCATTCAACGTCATGCGCCGGCCGACGGGGTCTTCACCGGGAAAGTAGCGCCGCGCGAGCGTCTCGTTGATGATGATCGACTCACCGCGTTGTAGAAAGCGGTCGACCGGTTGGCTGCGTCAGGCAATCGTCCCTCGATGGCAAAGCTCAAATTCGCATAACCATCGTCGGGCGCGATGGGGATATATGACCGGGTGGCGACAGACTGCACGCCGGGCAGCGCTTTGATCTGGTTGAGAAGCTGATCGTGGAAGGCGATGATCGGCTCGGCTTTTTGATAATTTGGCCCCCTCAGGCTGACTTTCATCGTCAGCACGTTGTTTGGATTGAATCCGGGATTGACCGCCTGCAGCTTGAGGAAACTTCTCATCAACAGCCCGGCTCCGACCAGCAGCACCAGCGAGAGCGCGATCTCGCAAACAACCAGTAAACTTCGCATGCGCCGGTGACCGGCGCTGCCGGTCGCGCTGCGCCCGCTCTCTTTCAGCGCCTCGTTGAGATCGAGCCGCGAAGCTTGCAGCGCGGGCACGAGTCCGAAGATGATCCCTGTCAGCAGCGAGACTGCGAGCGTAAACGTGAGCACGCGACCATCTAATGCCACTTCTTTGGCGCGCGGCAGATCGGCCGGGCCGAAGGCGACGAGCAAATAAACTCCCCACAGCGCGAGCAGCAAGCCAATGGCGCCACCGATCAGCGAGAGCAGCAGACTCTCGGTGAGCAACTGCCGGATCAGTCTGAAGCGTCCGGCGCCGAGCGCGGTGCGAATGGCGATCTCTTTCTGCCGACTGGCGGCGCGCGCGAGCAGCATATTGGCGACGTTGGCGGAAGCAATCAACAAAACGAAGGCGACCGCGCCGAGCAGCACCAGCAAGGCCAGCCTGAAATCGCCGACGATCTGCTCCTGCAAAGCAACGAGCCTCACGCCATGGTCCGTATTGGAAAATGGATACTGTGCCGCCAGCGCGCTGGCGATCCGATCCATATCCGCTTGCGCTTGCTCGCGCATCACACCCGGCTTCAAGCGCGCCAGCACATCGAGGTAGTGACCGTCACGATTATTGAAACCGCTGCTATGAGCGATGGGAACCCAAAGTTCAGTGTCATTTGGCAGGTCGCTCAGATCTGTGATGTTCCCAACAACGCCTACGACGGTAAAGCTTTCGCTGTTGAGCCTGATTGTTTGGCCGATGATCTGCGGATCAGAGTTGAATCGCCGCCGCCACAATCGCTCGCTCATCACCACCGAGAAGACTTTGTTCGGATAATCCTCTTCCGGCAATAACACACGGCCGAGCACAGGCCTGATCCCAAGCAAGGGAAAAAGAGACGGCGACACAATCTCGCCTTGAATCTGCTCAGGCTCAGCCGTGCCCGTCAGATTGAATGTCCGATCCGTGTAAGCGGCGATCTGCTCAAAGACCTGATTTTGATCGCGCCAGTCCGCAAAATTAGGATATGAAACGTCCATCGTGTTTTGGCCGCGCTTGATGTTCGCCTCCCACACCTGAGCTAACCGGGCAGGTTCTTTGAAGGGCAGCGGACGGAGCAGCAACGCATTCACCACGCTGAAAATCGCTGTGTTCGCGCCAATGCCGAGCGCAAGAGTGATGATCGCGATCGCCGTAAAGCCCGGACGCTTCAACAGACTGCGAACGCCAAAACGAATGTCCTTGAATAGTGAATCCATAACGTCAATCTCCTATGCCGATTGCCTTCACTCGTACCTAAGTGCCACTAGCGGATCGACTTTCGTCGCGCGGCGTGCCGGAACATAGCAAGCCAAACCGGCAACGAGTGCCAGCAACAACGAAACTCCGGCGAAGGTCAGCGGATCGGCCGGGCTAACTCCGAACAGCACTTTCACCAGCAGTTGCGCCGCGCCAAAAGCGATCAGGAGTCCGAACCCGAGGCCAATCAGCGCCAGCGACATTCCCTGTCTCATGATGAGAAAGAGTACGTCGCCTCTTGCTGCGCCGAGTGCCATGCGCACGCCAACTTCGCGCGTACGTCCGGCAACGACGTATGACATCACGCCATAAATACCGATCGCCGCCAGCACTATTGCCAGCACGCCGAAACTTCCGAGCACGATCGCCGCCATGCGGAAGGGAAACAATGGCAGGCTCATGTGCTCGGACAGTGTCTCGACGTTATAGACCGGCAGAGTTGGATCGAGATTTAGCAGTTCACTGCGCAACCCGTTGATTGCAGATTGCGAACCGCCAAATGTTCTGGCTACCAACGTCGCGTTGGTGCTGTAGTTGCGCAGCAATGGCCGATAGAAAGCGGGCTTGGCAGTTTCGCCGAGACTGTTGTACTTTCCGTCAGCAGCGACGCCGATGATTTCCCAGTACGGTTTATCGGGACCGCCATGGTTAAAGCGGCCGCCAATTGCGTCGCGGCCCGGAAAGAAGCGCCGCGCGAAAGTTTCGTTGACAATCGCGACCCGTGATTGCTCTTTGTCGTCATGATCTGAAAAATCACGCCCACGCAGCGGAATCTCCATCGTGCGAAAGTAATTCGGACTGATCTCGTTGGGAATAGCGACGGGCAAATTGGTACTAGGTGTAATTGACTGACCTTCCACGTAGATTGACGAGTAGCTG
>QHXE01000406.1 GCA_003222835.1 Acidobacteriota bacterium
TCGTCTTGTCGAGCGCGTTGTTGATGTAGACCTCGACCTTGTACTTTCCCTTTGGCCAGTCTTTGGGAAGCGTCAGGTGTGCGTGAACCTTATTCTCAAACGAGTTGGTAGTGTAGTCGATGGACTTGAACTCCTCATTCTTCTTCATGCCTTCGACATCGGCGCCAATCCAGGTGAACTTGACCTTGGTTCCGGCCTTGGCTTTGTTCAGATTGATCACGCAATGAACGGTGTGGTCGTCGGGCGCAAAGCTGGTGGCGGACTCACCCGGCTCGCCATTGTCGTCTTTGGCCATATTGATTTGATCGATGTAGACATCGGCGTTCGCGGGCCGCGTGCTGGTGGACGAGTCCGAATTCTTATTGCTGTTGTTTGAGTTGTTTGAGTTGTTCGTGTTCTTGCTGAGATTGCAGGCCAGCACCGCGAAGAGCAGCAGTCCGGCAGCGAGCCATCCTGAATGAAGTTTCATGGTTGTTTTCCTTTCCCTCTCTCTTAAGTCGTATGATGCAAATTAAAGTTTACGCTACTTTTAAGCCGCAGCGGCCAGCGTTCCCGCCAGCGAACGAAATACTTCGCGACCATCGCTCGAGCCAAGCAAGTCTTCGCACGCGCGCTCCGGATGCGGCATCAAGCCCAGCACATTGCGTTTCTGATTACAAATCCCGGCGATGTTGTCACGTGAGCCGTTTGAGTTTGCTTCATCGGTAATTTGCCCGTCTCTATCGCAATAGCGAAAAATTATGCGGTCTTCGCGCTGAAGCTCTGCCAGCGTCTGATCGTCACAGACGTAATTTCCCTCGGCATGAGCAATCGGCAAACTCAAAATGCTTCCAGCTTTTAGCTCATGTGTGAACGGGGTATTGACGCTTTCAACCCTCACATTTACATGAGCGCAGACGAAATG
>QHXE01000407.1 GCA_003222835.1 Acidobacteriota bacterium
GGAACAGCAAAAATGGCAACACCATATGCAGAAAGCGGACCGCCGTCCGGTGCACCCGGCGGTAAGACGAGCTTAGGGCTTGAGTCAAACGTCGGAGCTATGCTGTGTTACATAGCCAACTTTCTATGTTGTATCGGGGTAATTCTGGCCATCATATTTCTGGTGACCGAAAAAGAGAACCGTTTCGTTAAATTCCACGCCGTGCAATCGCTCTATCTGGCAGCCGCGCAGATTGCCGTCGGTATCCTCATAGGCATACTAGGGCTGCTGCTTCGGCTCGCGCTTGATATGGCTGACCTCGCGCTCCTGGCATTTTTTATGATCTTGGGGCTCAGGCTTATTCTCGTCTTGATCTTTGCGGTGTTCTGGATAATCGCGGGCGTGAAAGCTTACGGCGGTCAATGGTACAAGCTGCCGGTCATCGGAAATTTCGCGTGGAACACTGTTAACAAATAACCGATCCACGACAACTAAACTCGAAGGGGAGGAACGGTATGGATACAGGTAAGTCTGCTCTTGGCCTCGATGGAAACGTGGCCGCCGCGCTCGGTTATCCGATCGGCATCATCGCGATTATCTGCCTCATCATGGAAAAGGAAAACCGCTTCGTGAAGTTTCATGCGCTGCAATCCATCTTGCTGCACGTTGGTTTTATCGTGATTGTGATCGCCGTTTGGATAATAGGCTTTGTTCTGCTAATCGCCGGCGTCGCCGCCAGCGCGGCCAGCAATGCCGGGGGCGCGATTGGCGGACTGATGAGCATGCTGTTCGGGCTCATTTGGTTGGTCGTGATTGTCGCCTACATTGGCGCGCTGATCTTCGCGGCTGTCAAATCCTATCAGGGAGTTCAATTCAAGCTTCCTGTGATTGGCAACATGGCGGAGAAATGGACGAGCGGCTAACGCTGATAGATGGTTACAGAACCGCGAGCGGTAGCGACCGGATCGCAACACTCAACTTGATTCCATGATCCGGTCGCTACCGCTCGCGGTTCTGTAACGCTTCGTCAAACACTCGCGCAAAGATCTTATCGACGTTGCGCAGGTAGGTGTCCACTGAGAAAACATGCGCGATCTGTTCCACGGTCAAATGCGCGCGTATTTCCTGGTCCGCCAAAACCAGCGACTTAAAATCGCCGCCTTGATCCCAGGCCTTCATCGCATTGCGCTGCACCCATTCATAGGCAGTCTCACGCGCGACGCCGGCATGAGTGAGGGCCAGCAACAATTGTCCGCTGAAAATCAATCCTCGCGTCGCCTGAAGATTTTCCAGCATGCGCCCGGGATAAACGATCAGACCGTCGATGAGCGAAGCCATCTTATGCAGCATGTAATCCGTGGCGGTGCTCGAATCGGGAAGCACGACGCGTTCGGCTGATGAGTGCGAGATG
>QHXE01000408.1 GCA_003222835.1 Acidobacteriota bacterium
GATGGAGGTCATGGTGCGTCGAAAACCACAGCGTACTGGAAATGTGTTCATGTTTCCTCCTCGAGACTTGTAACCTACATCGAGTAATTAACTTACTGATATACACAACTCTGCCGGTGAACACCACTTCTTTCACCGCAGCACTGAAGGTCTGCTCCGATCCGACGGCCTTTGCAGCGGGCTTAGAGATCAGCGCGAATCTGCGTAAGCCGGGCGAGCTGACCAATCCACCTGTCGAAGGGTGCCGACAATAAATATCCAGGACAGCGAGCCCAACAAGGCGATGACCGCAGTGATGATGAAAGCCCAAAAGAACCGTCCCGTCTTGTCCACGACCAAACCCGTCACCACAGGCGCGATCCACCCAGCCAGATTGCCTAAGAAGTTTTGCAGCCCGGTCCACTTGCCAGCGCTGATTCCCCAGAACGCCGCCGCCAACAGAAGACATACTACCGGGAGCGCTGGCCCGCTGACGACGCAGGCAGCAAGCGAGATCCCAGCCCCCACCTGTCCCACGACCATAAACGTCTTGCGAACCAGGGTTAGAGTTTTTCCTGAGGCAATGCCGCGATCGGAGACCCATCCTGCGGACGTGGCTGCGACAGCCATCAGGAAATAAGCCAACCCAGCGATCTTCGCCATCGCGGCCAAGGAAAAATGACGTTCGTGCATGAGGTAGAACGGCAGCCAGGTCAGGAGAAAGTACATCAAGTAGTTCATACAGAAGAGACCTACACACGTTCCCCATGCTGACCGCTGCTCCAAAATCTGCAACATGCCGGGCGCGGAGAGTCCCGATTGCGAGGGGGAATCCCTATGGCCTTTTGGCATCCAGCGAAGCCATGGCAGCAGCCATAACAGGCTAGTCAGGCCCACCAGGAGAAAAACCGGGCGCCACCCAAATCGGCTTATCAGAATTCCGTCAGCGAGCGTGCCACACGCTGGCGCTGCAATCGAGAGATTGCCGCGGTCCAAGTAATTGATGAAAACGGAAAGCGCGAGCAGGAGCAGCACGCGCGAGAGCCGGATCTCGTCCACTGCCGGTTTGGCAGTCATAGTGTCACAATCACGGTTCGACAATTATGCTTCGCCGACACGCTGCGGCAATCAGGCAACGCTAACACTCAAATCTCAAATATCTCTTCGACGAATCCGTTACGCATTCCATACATCTGCCGATTGCAGGTGGAAAGTCGCGTCATTGTACGAATCGCCGACTCATTTCACGGTGCTCAGTTCAGCAGCTCGGGATCCCGCAACCAGAACAGGCCGATAGCCGCGCACCGCGAAGTAGAGCACATAGGCCTGGCAGATTAGGGGCACTATGAAAGCCACGCGAATGTTGCTGTGGTCAGAAATAAATCCCATAATGGCGGGGCAGATGGCCCCACCGAGGATCGAAGCCACCAACAAGGACGACCCAAGTTTTGTGTATCGCCCAAGCTGCTTGATGCTTAGGGCAAAGATGGTTGGGAACATGATCGAATGAAAAAAACCGATCAGGACGACCGCCCACAGGGGAGCCACGCCGGAGCCGAGAAGAACCACGAGGAGACCGATCAGAGTCGAGAGCGCAAACAATGAAAGCAGCCTGGCAGCAGGCACGCGCTTCATGATGTAGGAACCGGAGAACCTTCCGAGCATGAATCCAATCAAATGCAACTTCAAATAGAACGAAGCATCCTTTTGGAGCATTCCAGGAATACTATGCTGCGCCAGTCGAATGACGAAGCTGCCCACGCCGATTTGAGCGCCAACGTAGAAGAATTGTGCGATAACTCCTTTTACCAGGTGGCCATAACGCCAGATATCGCGCAGCTCTTCCCCGGTTGACTCCTGCTTCGCGGCTCCATCGGTTGCGCCGACTTCTGGCAATTGGGAAAGAAAAATCACAACAGCATAGGCGAGAAAAATTCCTGCTATGACGAGGTAAGGCATCCTCACGGTGCTGACCACGGCCGTGCGATACGCAGCCGTCTCTGCGAGCGTCATGGTCGTCAACTGCTCACGCGAATACTCAAGAGCCGATAGGATAAAAGCCGCGCCAATGAACGGCGTCACCACTGCGCCCACCGCATTGAACGACTGTGCCAGATTTAATCGTCGCTCTGAGCTATCTACCGGCCCCAGCAGTGTCACGTAGGGGTTAGCAGCCACCTCGAGGACCCCTTGGCCACACGCCATAACAAATGAAGCAAAAAGAAATAATCCATACACCTGAATTGAGGCCGCGGGAATAAACAGTAGCGCGCCCGCCGCGCATGTAACCAAACCAACGACTATTCCATTCTTGTAGCCGATCCTTTCCAGCAGCCGTCCTGCAGGCAACGCGGAAAGGCA
>QHXE01000409.1 GCA_003222835.1 Acidobacteriota bacterium
GCACACGATCTTCAGAGAAGATATTTAGAAAGGGAGATTGACCGAGTTGCACAGCCAGAGCTTGCTTAAGCGTTCCGTCAAAAACAGGATCGCCGGTGGTGTTCATGTCAACCAGAAGAATTGTGTCCTTGTCGGTAAGCGTGGCGCCCTGGCGAGAAAACGAGACGACAGCGATTGCGACCGCGATTAAGACCACTGCCAGCGCGATAACCGCAACTCCGCTCTTATGCCGTTTGATCTTACCGACGATGTATTCGGCGCTCGAAGCGCGCGTTTGCGCCGCGCGCGGCGCCGAGTCGGTCCGCTTGGCCTCGCCGGGAACCCATGTGTCAAGGATCGGCGGCGCACCGGGAATTTTAGTATCGGTCAGTCCTGGCCCTAAGCTACTGAGCGAGCCCGTCAATCTTTCCGGCCCCATTGAGCGCTCAAGCTCCGTTTGAAAATCGAGCCGCTGTTTCAGCGTCTTCAAATCGGATTCAAGTTCCTTGATCGTTTGATAGCGCTCGTCGACGTCTTTTCGCAACGCCTTCATTACGATCCATTCAAACTCGGGCGGGACGTTGACCGCGAAGCGCGCGATCGGCGGTGGGTCGCTTTTAGCAATCGCCACGATCACATCGGTCTTGGTCTCTCCTACGAATGGCGCGCGGCCGGTGGCCATTTCGTACAGCACGACCCCGAGACTCCAAATGTCCGTGCGTGCATCTATCGGTTTACCGCGCGCTTGTTCGGGAGACATGTATTGCGATGTGCCCATCACCACGCCGGCCTCGGTTTGAACCAGTGCGCGGGTTATGGCTTGGGTGTTGGTTTCGTTCTCTGATACAGATGCTTCAGTTAATTTGGCCAGGCCAAAGTCCAGGACCTTCACGTGGCCGTTGCGACGGATCATTATGTTCTCGGGTTTGATGTCGCGATGAATGATGCCGGCCGCGTGGGCCTCTTCTAAGGCGCCTGCGATCTGAATCGCGATATTCAAGACTTCAGAAAGATCCATCGGCGCGCCAGAAAGTTGCTTTCTCAGCGTCACGCCGTCGATGAACTCCGTCACAATGAAGTGGCGTCCCGCTTCATCGCCCATCTCGTAGATCGTGATGATGTTTGGATGGTTGAGCGCCGAGGCGGCATAAGCTTCCTGATCGAAACGACTAAGACGATCGCGGCTTTGGGTTAGCTCTGCGGTCAACAACTTAAGCGCCACCTTGCGGCCGAGCGGCATGTCTTCAGCCAGATAAACCTCGCCCATTCCGCCCGCGCCGAGTTTGGAGACGATGCGGTAATGCGACAGAGTGGTGTTGGCTTCGAGCTCTTTATTCACCGGTATCAAGGTCTCCTCAGTCTCGACGCGATTGCATTGGGCATTGCTTCATCAAGCGTTCCTACTTCACCGTTCCCAGGTCGGGCTTCGTAAAGGTGCATTCGATCTGCGGCCGTCCTTGTTTGCTTTTCAGATCAATTCGGAAACCCGATTCGCTTCAGCAGCTCCGCAAAGCGCGGGTCGTCGCGCAGCGGTTTCAG
>QHXE01000410.1 GCA_003222835.1 Acidobacteriota bacterium
AAACCTTTTCGTTTAATGGCCTCGAGACACTTACGTAAACTGATCTTCATCATCTGCGGGTGGCTGATTTTGCAACCCTGTGTTGCGATGAAGGCCAAGTCTGGGACGGTGAGGAGCGATCCCACTCCGCAGGAGACTTCGTACCTGTCGACAGAAGATGCATTAGCGCAGGTGATCAAATACGCAAAGTTCGGCACACAACCTAACACCGACCTGGTGGTTGACACGGGAATCTCGATAATCTCGGTCGGTTTTCCGCCGGCTGGTCTTGTGCTCGGATTTGCCAAGCAATTTGTGCTTTCGGGAAGTGGCAACGACCCACTAGGTGACGCCCTCAAGGCAATCAACGCCCATCTCGCCGAACTCGATCAGCGCCTCGATAAACTTGAAAAAGAAATAAAGGCGATTCGCAATCAACAATACCAGGATGAAAATCTCGCGCGAATTCGACATTTGAGACTCCTCGGAAAAGCAGTAGAGGACGGAAAGGATCAACTAGGGCTCTTGCCGACTAGCAACTTCGATAAGCAGACCATCGCAAACCAAGCCGGAACCACCGCTGGGCTATTCCTCGACGATCCTGATCTCTGGAAGTGGAGCGACTTGCATGTCAAAACCGTTCTCATAACCGATGCGGACGGCAAGAAACACAACGAGCTGACTACCGATGGACTGCTGGCGCCCGACTTTGAGCCCATTCCCACCTTCGAATACTACGCTGGCGTACTCGCTCTCTGGATCAGCGCGCTTGAATATGCCTCCGGTGGCGACCCCAAATATGTCACAAACAACAAGACGCTCGTAAACGACCTGTTGAGGCATTCCGCGTTTTTGAGCATCAGACCAACATGGCACGAGGCGGATTCTCTTAGCACTCCCGACCCTCCCCAAAATCTGCCAGAAGAGATCATGCGCCGCGTCAACTGTTATGTTGAGCCGGTCAGCAAGTATCCAACTAACGGCGTGTGCAATGCTGCGCGAATTTGCGAGGACGGCTTTCGCCGGACGAGAACGACGGTTGATACGATGCAGTTCTCAATGCCTGCAAACAACACGTTATGCACCCTCAGCATGCCAAGGCCGAAGGCCGTGCCGGCGTATGACGAAAGTAGACCTCTCTACGGATCAAATGCGATAGCGCTTTGGCAGAGTTGGCGTGCCCCGATTGCCGTCGCTAAGGAAGATGAATTGGAACAGAGCTATGGCATCGAAGCGATGACGCTTCTGGCCGACAGGCTGGAACGCCTTGCGAAGTTCGGCACAACTCGTGAGCAGTTCATTGGCACCTTTGGCACGACGCCTGTCAACTATCATCCAGCCTTCGTGTACGCGATCGCGAACAACGGCAATCTTCTCTGGTATCGCCAGGAAACCAATGCGTCAAAGTGGTCGGGACCGCGGCAGGTGGGCAACGGCTGGAAATTCAAAGATGTAATTCCGGCGGGCGGTAATAGTTTCTATGCGCTCGCCGAAGACGGCACTTTGAAATGGTATCGGCACGACGGCTTCAACGACGGCTCCGTGGCCTGGAAGGGACCAGTCGACGTCGGTAGCGGCTGGAATTTTGCCAAAATCTTCTCGGGCGGCGACGGCCTTGTCTACGCTATCAAGAACGATGGAACACTCCTTTGGTATCGCCACGACGGCTTCGCCGATGGTGGCGGCGTCAACACCTGGGAGGGACCAAAGGTGGTGGGCTCAAGCTGGTTGCAATTCAAGCACGTGTTCTCAGGCGGGCAGGGCATCATCTACGCGGTGAAGCCCGACGGGCAGCTGCTTTGGTATCGGCATGATGGATACGCGAGGGGCGACTCGAAGTGGACCGGCCCGCTGACAGTCGGCAGTGGATGGCAGAATTTCAGCGCCATCATCCCGGTTGGAGATGGCATCATCCTCGCTATCAATAACGACGGAAAGATGCTTTGGTACAAGCACACTGATTACGCGACCGGAACGTCAGGGAGCGGCAACGTGCGAAGCGCTGGCGGCCGATCGACGAGCGCTGCCGCTGCTCGTGCTGCCGCCGGGGCGAGAGTCTCAGGCACGCCTCATTGGGAAGGACCGACCGAAATCGGTAGCGGCTGG
>QHXE01000058.1 GCA_003222835.1 Acidobacteriota bacterium
ACTCAGCCCGCTGCGCGTCTTCACGTCGTTGGCGACACTGGCTTGATCGGAGGCCTCGGCATCGGCACAACAACTCCTTTACGAACGTTGCAAATCGGCGGAAGTATTGACTCGCTGTTCACGCTCGACCCTTCTAACGGCAGTCCTAACGCCGGCTTCATTCGCTTCGGCGACAATACCGGGTGGAAGTTGCACTTCGGTCGCAACCGTGAAGGCAGTGCTGGCGCGCTCAACCCCGGAACGACTGGCGTGCTCATGACGATTCAAGACAATGGCAACGTCGGTATGGGCACGACCCTTCCCGACAAACGCCTGTCAGTGAATGGCGACGCGTCGAAGTCACTCGGTGGCACGAGTTGGGCCGTCTTTTCGGATGAACGTTTGAAGAACATCAAGGGACGGTTCACGCCCGGTCTCAAGGCGCTGCTGAAGTTGCAACCGATTCGCTTCCAATACAAGCCGGACAATCCGCTAGGACTACCAGGCGGCGGCGAGGAGGTTGGTTTCAGCGCGCAGGCAGTCGAGAAGGTGCTGCCTGAAGCCGTGAGCCGGAGTCAACAAGGCTATCTGCAACTCCACAGCGACCCGATCCTTTGGACCATGCTCAATGCGATCAAGGAGCAGCAGGCCCAAATCGAGCGCCAGCAGAAACAGATTGAGGGATTGAAAAAGCTCGTATGCCGATCGCGCCCGCGCACGTCGGCGTGTCGATAAGAGTGGCTAATCAGGGGTTGAGAGTTCAACCTTCAGGTTGTCGCTGAAGTGTCAGTACCGCGAGCGGTAGCGACCGGATCATGCAAATCTACTCTAAGCAGAAGTATCTTCATTTAATCAGACGCGACTGTTGGATCCGGTCGCTACCGCTCGCGGTACTGACACGACGCCGCAAGCTAAAGCTTGAACTCTAAACACTCGCAATCACGGTTCAGAGTTCAACCTTTAGGTTGTCGCTTGAATTGGAGAGTGAAATGAAAATATTCCGGCAGCGAAAATCACTTGTCCTGATTGCGAGTTGTGCGTGTCTCTTTGCCGCAACCCTGGCGGCATCGCGGCGACTAGCTGATCGGAAAGCCCTTGAGAGCACTCGTCATCAAGAGATCAATCGGGGAGAGAACGAGTCGCCGCGCCGTCAATCCCAGGAGCCGTCGAAAAAAGCAGTCAGCCCGGAGGTTGTTGGCCCAATCGATCGCAGAGTAATCGCCGGCGGCGGTGGCACGAGCAGCGGCGGCAGCATTAGAGTCGATGGGACCATCGCGGAGGTGAGCGCCTCGAAGACGATGAGCGGCGGCTCGTTGACGGTGACCGGCGGATTCTGGAATACGCTTGCTACGACAGCGACACCTACTCCAACACCTACTCCGTCGCCAACACCTACTCCGACGCCCAATCCTTCGCCAACTCCAACTCCAACGCCGATCCCGACGGCGACTCCAACTCCACCACCGAATGTGGTTCAGTTCAGCTCATCAAACTACAGCGTTGTTGAGGATTGCACGACCTTAACGATTACCGTCAATCGTATCGGCAATACTTCCGGCGCGGCGAGCGTCGACTACTTCACGGCAGACGTCACGGCCAGCGAGCGTCGTGATTACATCACTGCCATTGGCCGCCTGAGCTTCGCAGCCGGCGAAACCTCGAAGAATTTCGTCGTGCTCATCAACGACGACTCTTTCGTCGAAGGAAACGAAACTTTCAACGTCAACTTGCGCAATCCTTCGGGCGTCAGCCTGGGCGCGCCCCAGATCGCCACGGTGACGATTATCGACAACGCCACAGAGCCGGCCACCAACACGATTGACGATCCGCGCAACTATGTCTGTCAGCACTATCATGACTTTCTGAATCGCCAGCCTGATCTGAGCGGCTGGGATTTTTGGACTAACGAAATAACTTCCTGCGGCGCTAATCAGGCATGCATCGAACTGAAACGCATCAATGTCTCAGCCGCTTACTTCCTCTCGATTGAATTCCAGCAGACGGGTTATCTGGTCGAGCGCTTGTACAAAGCAGCCTATGGCGATGCGAATGGAACATCGACGTTTGGCGGGACCCATCAACTCGCCGTTCCCATCATCCGCTTCAACGAGTTTCTGCCCGATACGCAGCAGATTGGGCTGGGCGTGGTTGTAGGCCAGACCGGTTGGGAGACCGTTTTGGAGAATAACAAACAAGCTTTCACGTCAGAGTTTGTGCAGCGCTCGCGGTTCACGACGGCACTTCCGACGACGCTGACGCCGGCGCAATTTGTTGACAACCTGAATCAGAACGCAGGCAATGTGCTATCACCCAACGAACGCACGACGGCCATTAATCTGTTTGCGGGCGCAGCCAGCACGAGCAACCTGACGGCACGCGGCCAGGCATTGCGGCAAGTGGCGGAAGATGCAGACCTTGCGAACGCGGAATTTAACCGCGCGTTTGTGTTGATGCAGTTCTTCGGCTATCTGCGCCGGAATCCTAACGACGCTCCCGATGCGGACTATTCAGGCTACGAATTCTGGCTGGTGAAGTTGAATCAATTCAACGGTGACTTCGCAAAAGCCGAGATGGTCAAGGCCTTCATCGTCTCTAGCGAGTATCGACAACGCTTTGGGCCATGAGTTGAAACCTCCCGCGGCAGGAGTCTGTCGGGAAAGGTTTGCCCTGGTAGCCCTCCGTCTGCCGTAACGCGAGTAAACGTCTGATTCTCCGAAACAAGGCGGGCACGAATGATTAAGTTCATGAGTGCCGGCTTATTTTTGTGGAATTAGGAATCAGCCAACTGCGGCCAGCTTCAAACGCGCATCGCTCTGAACTCGTTTGATCATACTTGCGGCTTCAGCGGAGACGCGGCGCTGATTGACGCAGAACTCCGCTTCTTTGCGTGCTGCTTGCAGAATATCGAGGTCGCGCACGAGATTGGCGACGCGAAACTCTGGGAGGCCAGCTTGTCGCGTGCCCAGGATTTCACCGGGGCCGCGTAACTCCAAATCTTTTTCCGCGATGCGAAAGCCGTCGTTGGTTTCTTCCATGATGCCGAGCCGTTCGCGAGCGACTGCGGTTTGTTTTTCCGAAGCGAGCAGGATGCAATAGCTTTGTTCAGCGCCACGACCTACGCGGCCGCGGAGTTGATGAAGCTGTGAAAGACCAAAACGCTCAGCATGCTCGACGACCATCACCGAAGCATTTGGGACATCGACGCCAACCTCGATTACCGTCGTCGAAACCAGAATCTTAATCTCGCCATCGACGAAGCGCCGCATGGCTTCGTCTTTTTCTTCAGGTTTCATGCGACCGTGCAGCAACCCGACCGTGAATTTCGGGAAGACTTGATCGCGCAAGTATTCGTAGCGCCGCGTCGCATCGCGTAAATCCATCTTCTCGGATTCTTCCACCAGCGGATAGACCACGTAGACTTGTCGACCGGCGCGCACTTCGCGCGTAAGCAGTTGCTTCACTTCTTTCCGATCAGATGGATTGTCGCCAAACACTTTCGTCACGATGGGTGTTCGACCAGGCGGCATTTCGTCGATGATCGAGACGTCGAGATCTCCGTAGACGGTCATAGCCAGGGAGCGGGGAATCGGTGTCGCGGTCATTACGAGCACGTCGGGATTCGCGCCTCGAGCGCGCAACTCAGCGCGTTGCATCACACCGAAACGATGTTGCTCGTCAATAATCGCCAAGCCGAGTTTATTGAACGCGACGCGCTCCTGAATCAACGCGTGGGTCCCTACGCAGGCATCTACTTCACCCGAGAGGATCGCCTGATGAAGCCGTCGCTTATCAGCACTCTTCATCGATCCACTCAGCAATTCAACCCGATAGGGCGTTTTCGCCAGGATCCGTTTGATATTGCGCGCATGCTGTTCCGCCAGGATCTCCGTCGGCGCCATCAACGCCGCCTGACAATTATTCTCCATCGCCGCCAACATTGCGATCAGCGCCACGATTGTTTTGCCGCTGCCGACATCGCCCTGGAGCAGTCGATTCATGGGCGCCTCGGCGCGCATATCTGCGAAGATCTCTTTGACGACTTTGCGCTGTGCCTCGGTGAGTTTGAATGGCAGGACCGACGCGATTCGTCTCTTAATCGGATCGTCGATCTTGATCCTCGCGCTCTTAGATTCTTTGAGGCGATATCCGCGCTTCACCAACAATCCGAGCGCCAGCCAGAACAACTCTTCAAATATCAAGCGGCGATGCGCCGGGCTGCGTGCACGTTCGTAATCACCCAGCGAAGCTTCTTCTGAGGGAAAATGAATTTGACGCAGAGCTTCAGAGCGAGATGGAAGTCGATATCGTTCGCGCAATTCAACTGGGAGTGTCTCGCCGATGGCCGCATCGGGGATTGCCTTCAGAACCGCATGAATAATTTCCCGCAATTGCTTTGGCCGCAGGTCGCTAATCTTGCGATAAACAGGCACGCGCCGGCCCACGTGAATCGCCGCGAGCGTTGGGTCCTCGTCAGATTCACCAGACAACCCGGTTGCTACCGCGCGCGGTTCTGACACTTGGTCGGTCGCTACCGCTCCCGGTTCCGTAACTGCCGGGAGAGTTTCAATCTCATCCGGTTTGTTTAGCCGTAAGGAGTAAGTCTGCCGTCGTTTGTCCCACTCCCACTTTCCAAAAGCGATGAATCTCGCGCCGCGCGTAAACTTCTTTGTGTAGTTCTCGATGATCTTTTGCGCATGCGGGCCGGACAGAAAGGTCCACACCACGACGTCTCGTCCGCTGCGTTCTCGATCCGTGGCGGAAATCTCGAAAATGTAGAGGCGCTGGCTGAACGATCGTTTACTGCGGACTTGATAACCGCCCGCGATCTTCACAAATAGTTCGAGTGAAGCTTCCCTGTCGTTGCTGAGGTCGCGAATGCACGCCAGGCTGGAACGATCTTCGTAGCGCATCGGGAGATAATGGAGGAGATCCTCGACGTTAACGGTACTGATGTCTTTGCCAGGGGACAGTCCGGCCAGTCCAAGGGCCAGTTTTCTCGCAGTGTTTGGCCCAAGACGTGGCACATCACTACTGGGCAAATCCAGAACGCGCGTGTCGAGTGAGACAGGAGGCGGATTCAGCATTGGAGCGATCATAGCATACCGGAACCGGGCGTTTTCATTGGAACTCACGCACCCGAATTTCCGTTCTTAGCACCAAAAATGAACCGCTGGGAATCACTGATCGACCAAAAGATTCGCGAGGCAATGGAGCAGGGCGAATTTGATAACTTGGCCGGCAAAGGCGCGCCCATAGACCTTTCTGAAAATCCGTTTGAAGATCCTGGCTGGCGGACCGCGCATCGCTTGCTACGGAACGCGGGCTTTGCGCCTGCTTGGATTGAAGAGCGGAAAGATATCGAGTTTGAGATTGATGCCGCCCGTAATCAATTAGAGAGAGTCTGGACTATTCTGCAAAATGAGCGTGGCACCAAAGATGAGAGTGACGCGAAAAGTCGTTGGGAAAGAGCGCTCGCATCATTCAGACAGCAAGCAATCCAACTCAATCGTCGAATCGCGGCGTGGAATCTGAAAGTTCCATCGGCTGGCTTTCAGCGAAAGAGGATTGATGCACAGCGAGAGATCGAACAGGTCTCAATTCGCCGGACATGAGCTATTAGGTCTCTTATTTGCTCACCGACAAATTGTGGAGAAGCGAGAACCGTTCAGCGCGTCTGGCTCGATTATGCCACCAGCCGGTCCACCATCGATTGCACGTTGTTGTTATGGTGTATCTGGAAGGGAGGCACAGTTGCATTCAGCAGGTCTTCTGCATCTCGAGCTGCAAGCGGCCGCGAGAAGAAAAATCCCTGGCCCTTTTCGCATCCGAACGTTCTCAACTTCGTGACTTGGTCCAACGTCTCAACTCCTTCTGCCGTGACATCCATACCGAGGTTGCCCGCCAAGGACATAATCGTGCGGACAATTTCCGTGTTCTCGTTGTTCCCGCTCATGCGACTCACGAAGGAGCAATCGATCTTCAAAGTGGAGATAGGAAATCTATGAAGGGAACTCAATGAGGAGTAGCCGGTGCCAAAATCATCTATGCTCAAGCCGACTCCCAGCATGCGTAACCTTCTGAGCATTTCAGCGACGTCTTCCACGTTTTCCACGACCACGCTTTCGGTGATTTCCAGTTGCAACGTGCAAGGATCAAGCCTTGTCTCCTCCAGCACCGTTTCTATTTGTTGGATAAGATTCGGTTCTGCGAATTGTTTTGGGGAAAGATTAACGCTGATCGTTAAGCGATCTTCGCCGGGGTACATTTCCTGCCATTGGCGAGCTTGCGCACACGCCTGACGCAGTACCCATTCACCAATTGGAATGATTAAGCCGGTCTCCTCGGCGACCGGAATGAATTGAGCCGGACTGATCAAACCATGTTTTTCGTGTTTCCAGCGCGCCAGAGCCTCGAAGCCGGTAACCTTAAACGTGTCGAGCGAAACAATAGGTTGATACTCAACAAACAATTCGTCTCGTGCAATCGCCTGTCTCAAATCATTCTGCATCTCGAGTTGCTTTACTGCCCGAACATGCATGCTCTTATCGAATACCTGATAACGGCCGCCACCGAGTGACTTGGCGTAATACATCGCAGTGTCGGCGTCGCGTAAAATGTGTTCGGGCCGATCATAGCCAATCGTGCTTGGAGCTATCCCTATGCTTGTTGAGCTGAAGACCTGCTGGCCCTCCAGGTCAAATGGCAGGGCGAGCTCTCGCTGGATGCGCTCAGCGATATGGATTGCCTCGCCGTTGCTCTTTAGATCCTCTAGCAAGATTGTAAACTCGTCCCCTCCGAGCCGAGCGATTGTATCTCCCGGGCGCAAACACTCTTGTATTCTATGGGCGATTGCGATGAGCAGTTGATCGCCCACAAGATGTCCGAGACTGTCGTTCACCACCTTGAACCGATCCAGATCAAGGAAGAGCACCGAGAAGAGCGGATATTCGTGACGAAGATTCCGAGCCACGGCGAGCTTCAAGTGATCGACAAACAGGGCGCGGTTAGGCAGTCCGGTTAGTCCGTCGTGAAAAGCGTCGTGCACCAATTGGGCCTCGGCCCGCTTACGATCGGTGATGTCCTGAATTTGAAAAATGAAGCGCAGCAATTTAGTCTCGGGATCGCGAACACGCGAAACACTCAAAAGCGTCCAGACCTCACGACCTGACTTATGGATGTATCTCTTTTCGGTTTGATAACCGGCAACCTGGCTATTCATCAACCGCGACTGTTGCACCAGGAGATCGCCGAGATCTTCAGGATGAGTTAGGGACTGAATATCGGTCATCAGCATCTCAGCTTCCGAATAGCCAACAAGCTTACACAGAGAGCGGTTGACTTGAAGCCAACGACCGTTCTCCGACACCAGCGCCATGCCAATGGAAGCATAGTCAAAGGCGCTGCGGAATCGCTCTTCACTCTCCTCGAGCAATTCCGCGTGCCGCTCGGCTTCCTTGGCTTGCGTAACTGAAGCCTCGACATTCCTTAAGTAGGTCTTGTAGGTGTAATAAATGATCGCCACAATCGGCGTAATCATTAGAATGGCGTAGATCGACAGACCCTTCAGGGCATGCGCAGCAATACTGGCAATGGACGCCCCGGCAAAATAACTAATGGAGGTCCAGAGATAAGATTTTCGCCAGGTAGCGAATAGGGGCTGGTCGGTCTTGAGTGCCGTGTATATGGCGACGAGTCCAGAATTGGTAACGTACTGAACCAGAGCCATAATACATATCCCACCGAGAAAGACGATCGGATAGCCGGCGCGGCCGAGGTTCTGAACGGGACCAAAAAATAACTGCACGGTCCAAACCGTCAGGAACGTGGAAAATACCATCTGAGAAGAGTTGAACAGGCAGACCCTGGGCTTCCTGCTTACGTATAACGATGAACTCAAGCCGTCGACTGCGGCCATGAGGACTGCCGCCTCGCCGCTATAAAGCAGCATGGTGAGGAAGATAAGTGCGTCACCCACTGTGACCTCGCCCTTTACATATGGGATCGGGACACTCAACCGCGAGGCCACCGTCGCCATAATTATAAGCAGCAAGAGAAAGTGCCAATCAAGTTGTTGCAAGGTCAGCCGATGCAGGGAAAGGAGCATCGTGCCGGCGCCGGCGGCAACTATGAAAACCAAAAAAGGCTTGAAGAGGCGTTGCCTATTCATAGCTTTAATTTCTTACCGACGGCTGCCGCAGGTAAAGGGTGTCGTAGTACTCACGGAATTCGTAGCCCGCTTTTCGGTAAGAGCCTTGCGCTGCAGTATTCGTTTGGTTAACCAACAGGCAAACGGACTTGGTGCGCTCTAACAGATGATTCGTCAGTTGGGTCATGCACCTTGCGCCATAGCCATTTCCCCGATGCTCTGCGCTGACATACACACCCTCGAGGTAAACAACATCCGGCGTATCGCTGACGATGTCTGCTTTAAACTTCAAGCGTCCATCTTCGATGGCTACCCAAACTCTTCCTTGATTGATCCGGCGCGCGCAACGTTCGCGGAAGCCCGAAGGGTCCACGTCCAACGGGTTTACACCGCTTTCGTCGAAAGCCGTCTGTGCATGAATCGGCACTACCAGTTCAAGCTCCTCAGATCTCGCTGTCCGCAACGATTGCACCGTAATGACATTCTCCGGCGTGCGTTTATCCATCAATGATTCGCGGCAGACGAGTCGCGGCTGAGCGCCTCCCTTTGTGTAGTGGCTCAAGAACTGGCTGATCTTTTTCTGCTCACTTAACACGGTGTGGGCGGATGGGCAGCTTTGCGTTAGGTTGGCAAACGCCGCTAGCGCAGAATCAGCCTCCGCCTCGAAGAGTGTGATGTGGCCAATCAAGGCGACTCCTTCAAGTCGCCCGTTCGCATCGCGGTACCCATAGAAGGTGCCTCGATTTAACGAGCTGGCCAGGCCATTGTCTCTTATCCAACTCGACATAACGAACGTATGCGACGGTCGAGCGGCCAGAAAACTCAGCACGTCTGCCTTGTGCTCGTTATCGAGCGGCTGAATCTGCTGGTTGCCGGTTAGGGCCAGGGGCGGTGCCGGCTTGTTCGTGGAGACTGCGAGCATTGCTTAATCCTTTCTCTTCAGGGGGTCGATAAGAGAACTCCAGTTAGTAGCTGAGACAATCGTCGCCAGTGTCTATGACGGCTGTGTCTTCGGTCACAAGATCACCATTAATCGACGCGGCCTGTGCCAGAACATAAGCGTCGCTCACGATGGTCCCGTCGCTGACGATGGTGCCATCGCTGGCGATTACTCCGTCACTCACAATCGTGCCGTCGGTGAGGAGCACGCCATCGCTGACGATGGTGCCCAGGCGGAACAAGAGCGTGCCATCGCTCATGGTGATGCCGCTGCTGAGAAGGATCTTGTCGCTGACGATGGTGCCGTCGCTGGCGATCACGCCGTCAGTGACAATGGTCCCATCGGTGACGATAACGCCATCAGTGACGATGGTCCCGAGAGTGATAATCACACCGTCACTGACGATCGTACCGTCACTGACTATCGTGCCATTACTGACAATCGTGGCATCAGTGACAATCGTGCCGTCACTGACGATCGTGCCATTACTGACTATCGTGCCATCAGTGACTATCGTGCCGTCACTGACGATCGTCCCCAGCGCATAGACAGGCTGATATTTGGTGATCAAGCTCGTGCCTTTGGCCCAATGCCGGCCCAGCAGGATGCCCTGCGTCCAAGTGAAAGTGTAGCCGGCGATGGTTGTTTGGGGCGTGGGCAAGAGAACGGTATTCAACAAGGCAGCCCCGACGGGTTTGGTGGTGCCAAAATTCGTTCGCACTAATCGAGCCAGCCGCACGGCGCCTTCAATGTTGACCTCGCCGGCGCCCTGCTCGAGCGTGTTGAAGCCCGATAGCGGCTGTGCCGTGTACATCAAAATGGCCTTCACCATATTCGGCGTCAGGGTAGGATTCGCTTGCAGTAGCAGCGCGGCTGCGCCAGCGACCACGGGCGACGCCATCGAGGTTCCGTTGAGATACATCTGTTCGCGCACAGAAACCGGGCTGACGTTAGCGTCAAGCTGCGGGTTCTGAGTAACAAGGACGTTATTTGGCGACTGTGCCTCAATAATCTTGTTACCGGGAGCAACCAGATCCGGCTTCATCAAGCCATCGTAATGCCGGACGCCAAGCGCGTCAGTCCAGGAGCTTCGCGTTGGCCCACGCGAGCTATAGGTTGCCACGCCATCATCACTACGAGTGTCGGTGCCAAAGGTGTTCGCGGCCCCGACTGTGATCGCCGAAGGTTCATTGCCGGGGCAATGAATCATTCCGTAAACTTTCTGGCCGGCGGCGTTCTTTCCGTTGTTGCCGGCAGCCACAACGACTACCACGCCGGAATTAACCAAGCGACGCACAGCAAGGCATATTGGATCGTTCTTGTAAGAATCAACGGCGGCTGTGCCCAGGCTCATATTGACAACGCGAATGTTGTAAGTCGTCTTGTTAGCCATGACCCAGTCGAGCGCAGCGAGTGTGCCAGAGACCGTGCCGGAGCCTTGCGAGTTCAGCACGCGCAGGTTGATTAGGTTCGCGGCTGGCGCCACTCCCAGGTAAGAGGCATTCGAAACACGGCCACTGCCGGCAACAATGGCAGCGACGTGGGTGCCATGGCCATAGGGATCATCAATCCGGTTTTCACCCGTGAAGTCCTGACTATAGACAACCCGCACGTTATTATTCTTGTCGAGAAAATCTGTGTGGCTCGTGTAAATGCCCGAATCGAGAACGGCGATGCCTATGCCGGTTCCATCAACGCCATTGACGTTGATACCACTCGTGGTGCGCACAGCATCCGCGCCGGTCGTCGCCGAAAGGTGGCCCATTGATTGGGTCGGCCGGTCAAAGGAGACGAAGGAGACTTCGTTAAAAGCCGCCACAGTGTCAACAATACTCGCCGGCATTTCTACGGCGTGCGCACCAAGGCTTTGGAGCGTCTTCCTGATGTGCACACCGTTGCTATTTAACAACGAGTTCAAGCTACTGCTCATCGGCGCGCGAAGCTGAACGATAACTTTGACTATGTCCGTATTCGTTAGACTATGGGATTTCTTAGACAAGTCGGAAGATACTTTCGCCGGCGTGCCCGATGATTGGGCGCTGGCGCGCTCGCCCACCATGATGCCGGACAACAGGCATAGTGAGGCCACCAGCGATAGGCAGGTTAGCCATGTCGCTATGCGGCAGCGTTTGATCCTAGCGCGTCTAATAACTTCCCCAACCATGATGCCGTATAACGAACCGTCACCATGAGCGCGGTTAAGTAATCGGGGCAGGGGCTTTGAATTGTCCATTGGTTTTCCTTTTTTTTGAAACTTGAATGAATGCTCGCTTAAGTCTTCCGCCACATCGACAGCTATAAAAAAGGCCGTTCCCCTCGAAAAGAAACGGCCGCAAGAAATGTCTTTATGCAGCGTCCTTCGGGAACTCCCACTGCCATATTCAAAAAGAACTTAGGCTGGTAAGTGCGTGCCAACATCCGCTTTCGCATGACGGCGGCGCTTATCGGTGACGACAATTTTGAAAGAACACGCCTCGTAGAACCTTTCTACGGGCGCCGAGTCCTCTGCGAAGTCCGTGCCAGAAACACTTGATCGGAGTAATTGCTTGATACAACAAGACTTCGCTCGAAACTGTCAAAGCACGCTCCTAGCGCGGGGCGTTCAAACTGACCGTAGGCTCGTTCAGATTAAAATCGCGTGACCGGTCTTTGGCGCTTTGAGGCGTGCCTTG
>QHXE01000059.1:0-15995 GCA_003222835.1 Acidobacteriota bacterium
CATATTGTTTCCCCCGTTGACGATGCGGATGATAATATTATCTCGTGTCAGTTTGTCTCCGACGTAGGTGAGATCGGGCCCGCGACGACCGCCATAGCCCTGGATGAGATGACAACTGAGACAGGCTTTGTCGTGAAAAAGCTGCCCGCCTTTAAAGACTGGTCCGCTCGTCGCGCCTATAACTTTTTCGGTGAGCGGCAACGCTTGAAAATTTGGCGACCAGGGCGATTGCTGTCCCGCAACCCAAAGCGAGCCGATCATGATCACCGACAGTAAGACGACGGCAATTGCCCATGGGCGCCGAGACGCGGCGCGCTCGCCCTTATTATTTAGCACGGGAATAATTAGCAGCGTGATTCCGATAAGGGCTGGCATGAGAATCATGAGGTAGCCCTCGATTTTGGCCGGGATCAACGCGAGCAGTGCGAAGTACCAGAGAAGATACCAGTCCGGACGCGGATCTGCGTTGAGCACGCTCGGATCAGGGGGCTGGTCGAGTGCTGGCGGGCCGATGAAGAACGCAAACAGGGCGATGGCCAGGATCAGCCCTGTGCCAAAGATGACATCGCGCCAGGCTAAATCTGGCCAAAATGGCCGGCCGCTTTTCTTTAGGAGTTCCTCATATTCTTTGCGATAAGTTTCCGGGTTAACCATCTTACCGGCTGTCGGCGGTTCCGAAATGCCGTGGCGCAGGACGAGCCAGACATGCAGGCCAATAAAGGCAAACATGATGGCGGGAATGACGAAGACGTGGATCGCAAAAAAGCGGCTCAAGGTGGCGCCCCCAATCGTGGTGCCTCCCAAAATAAAGCGCGCCAGCCAATCGCCGATCAAGGGAACGCGACCGGCCTGTTCGGCCGCTACTACTACCGACCATGCAGCGGTCTGATCCCAGCGTAGCAACTGGCCCGTAAATCCCATAGCAAGCGTGAAACCAAGCAACAGCACGCCGGTCGACCAGGTCATCTCGCGTGGGAATTTGTAGCAACCGAACAAAAAAGTTTGCGCCATGTGCGCCCCGATCATCAGCACCATCGCGGACGCGCCGTAGTAATGAAGTCCGCGCAGAAAGCGGCCGAACGGCGCGTTGTTCGTGATGAAGACCAGCGTCTCGTAGGCCTGCGAAGACGAAGGGATGAAAGAAAATGCCAGAGCCACGCCGCTCGCCACTTGCACAATGAAAGCAATCATCGTGGCGGTTCCAAAAACGTACCACCATTTGGCATCTTGCGGCGCGATATGCTTCATCGGCTTGAGCAGCACGCTGATCCCCACCCGATCATCGAGCCAAAGCCAAGCCGCGGTGAAGAGTCGCTTCATAAGGTGGTGGAAATTGGGACGACGACCGAGTTGATTTTCACTTCGCCATTTTCGATACGCACGTCGTAGCGAAAGAGTGGACGCGGTGGCGGACCGGCGGCAACGTTTCCATCTTTGTAGTAGACGCCGCCATGGCAGGGACACATGAACAGTTCCGCACCCTCCATCCAGCGCACCGGGCAACCGAGGTGAGTGCAGTTAGCCGAAAATGCGATGAAACTGTTCTCGCTTTCGCGTCGCAACCACACAGCATTCTTGGCGGTGATGCCAGCCCACGGCAATGGCGAGGGATCGAGCACGGTAACGTTCACCGTCTTGCCGATTTGAAAGTCGCCCACTTTGCCGAGAGAGGCCCATTGCTCGGGTGGTTTGCGAAACAACGGCGCGATCACGAAACCAACGAGCGGGACTCCGACGATGGCGGCGCAAAAGCTGCCGAGGGCGATCGAGAGCTTCTCCAAAAAACGGCGCCGGCTGAGGATCTCAGGCGATTCGACGCGGGCCAAAGAGTGGTCAGTGATGTTTTCGTTCATAACGAATTTCCGTGATCCACCCAGCGAGCGACGCGATGAAGAGCGCAAGGCCGACAACGAAGGTGACCCACGAAGTGATCAAGCCCCAAAACAGAAACGCGATTCCCATCGCCAAACCGGCGGGGAAGTAGGTGGGCCGCGGGAGATGTTCCGGTGGCAGCGGCTCCCAATTTGGGTGGGCAATGGGTGATTGTTCGTCAGGCATTAGATTCCTCCGTCTGTGGGACTGGATCCGAATGCCAGCGAGCGAGCTGCGCCAGAATTGCGGTGAGATAAATCAAGCACATCGGAACCCACATCAGCAGTCCGCCGATTTGCTGGTCTCGATTACTCGTTAGGCCCCAGTCCCCGCGGATGGTGCCAAGCATCCCCAAGCGATCGACCGGGTGTTGGTAAACCGAGCAAATCGAAACCGGCGCGAAGGTCAGAATGATGCCCAGGATGCTGCAGGCGGTGCACGCGGTAAACAGATAAACAATTCCCGCAGCCGGCGAGAGCCGTTCCGCGTCGTGCGGGGCGAGCACCTGCCACCAGAACACGCTTCCCATTAATAGCAGCGAGATAGTTTGAATTGCGGAGACCGTCCTCGACGTTGTTGCAGCGTTGCAGAGCGCGGGCGCGTGCCAGAGCCACATCGCACCAACGCCAGCGATCCAACCCATAAACGGATGAGTGAAGGCTGTGAGTGGGCGCGGAAGGGCAAACGACCGCGGTAAACTTAACAACAAAAGCGCGGGAACGATGAGCACGAGCAGGATGTGCTGAACCATGTGCGCGCTGAAAAGATACCCATCGGCCAACGCATTCACCGGCGAGATAAGGGCGAAGAGAAATACGATGAGCGCAGCGCCAACATAGGCGGGGCGGCCCCGTCGCCGGAAGGCGAGAAAATATCCCACCAGAGCGAGCGCGCTAAAAAACAGAAGCGTGAAATTCCACCTCCAGGCGGTAGTGAAGAACTGGTACGTAGTCATTGAAGCAGTGGAAGGATGTAAACGGTGAGCAAGACAAAAACCCAAACGATATCGACGAAATGCCAGTAGTAGCCCGCGGCTGCGAACGCGGATCCGCGGCCCAAAGCAAAATCACCTTGCCACGCGAGCCAGAGAAAAATCAGAAGTGCAACCAGACCGAGGAGCACGTGTAAGCCGTGAAAGCCGGTGAGAGTGAAGAATGTGGTCGCGAAAAGGTTTGTGCTGACATCGACTCCGGTCTGAAACAATTTCCAATACTCCATTCCCTGGCCAACTAAGAAGACACCGCCAAGCGTGATCGTGAGCGCGAGCCAACCAAGCATGGAGCTGCGATGCCGTTCGCTCAGGGCAATCTCGGATCGCCAAAGAGTGAAACTGCTCGCGAAAAGGCAAAGGCTAAAAACCAGGGTCCGCCCCACCGCAAGTTCCCTCGGTCCGGGACCGGGCTGCGGCCGGGCGTAGAAATACAAATACGCGAGCAGAAGAACCGCAAAGAACCCAGCTTCAGAAAGAATGAAGGTAAGAATGCCAATCTTGTTCTTGTCCGGACTCTCGATCTCCGAGGTGTTCTTGCCGACCACAGGATCGGGCCGGTCAGGATTCGCGATATCCCATAACGGCCGGCGGCTGCGGATCGGCGGCAGCGCGTCAAAATTTTCATGCGGCGGCGGCGAAGTCGTAGCCCATTCCAGCGTCCACGCGTTCCAAGGATTATCGCCCGCTATTTTTCCTCGAAAGAACGAGACAACGAGGTTCCAAACGAGAATGAGCGATGCTGCGGCCATAAAGAAAGCGCCGACGGTCGAGAGCATGTTCATCCAAGCCCAGTGCGGCAGGTCCGGATAAGTGAACACGCGCCTCGGCATCCCGTAGAGACCCAGAAAATGCTGAATAATGAAGGTCATGTTGAAGCCGATAACCATCAGCCAGAAAGACCACTTGCCGAGCCGCTCCGAGAGCATCCGTCCACTCATTTTCGGAAACCAATATTGAACGCCAGCCATGAGCGCGAAGAGGATCGCGCCTGCGGCAACGAAGTGAAAATGCGCTATGAGAAAATAGCTGTTCTTTGTCTGCCAATCGAGCGGCACGACCGCATGGCTGATTCCCGTTATTCCGGCGCAAAGGAATTGAACGAGAAAGGCGATGCAAAACAACATCGGCACATCAAAGCGAATCCGCCCGCCCAGCATTGTCGCCGTCCAATTGAGCACTTTCACGCCGGTTGGAATCGCGATCAGCAGGGAAGTGATGGCAAAAAACGAATCGGCTGCGCGGCCCATCCCAACTGTAAACATGTGGTGGCCCCAAACACTCATGCTCAGGATCGCGATTGCCACACTTGAACCAGCGACAAACTCGTAACCGAAGATTGGTTTCCTGGAGAAAACAGGGATCACTTCCGAAACAATCCCGAAGGCCGGAAGCACCATGATGTACACCTCTGGATGACCGAACGCCCAAAAGATGTGCTGCCACAAAACCGCCGACCCGCCATGGAAGGGCAGGAAAAAATGGCCCTCGAGCTGTCGATCGATCAGAAGCATCGCCAACCCGGCGTTTAAAACCGGCAACGCGAGAATGATGATGAAAGCGTTGACGAAATTGATCCAGGTAAAGAGCGGAAGACGCCGCATTGTCATTCCCGGTGCGCGCCGGGAGATAACTGTCGCGATGACATTGATGGCAAAGCTGATCGATCCGATGCCGAGCACGAACAGCGCGACCGCCCAGTAATCGACGCCGAGAGTTGAGGAATACGGCGTCTCGCTTAAAGGCGCGTAGGAGAACCAGCCGACCGCGGGAGCGCCGCCTGCGAGCACGCTGAAGTGCAGAAGAATTCCTCCGAACGGGACCAACCAGAAACCAAGCGCGTTCAGACGTGGGAAGGCCATGTCGCGGGCGCCGATCTGTAAGGGCAGAAAATAATTCACCAAGCCGAACGACAGCGGCATGATGACGAGAAAAATCATCGTCGTGCCGTGCATGGTGAAGAGTTGGTTGTAAGTATCTGGCTGAAGAAAATGGTTGTTGGGCACGGCTAGTTGAAGGCGCATGAATAGCGCCTCGAGCCCGCCGACCACGAAAAAGAACAGACCGGCGAAGAGGTAGAGAATGGCGATGCGTTTGTGGTCAACCGTGGAAAGCCACGCGAGTCGATGATGCCCCCGCTCAGCAGGGTCTAATACCATTGCCAGGGTCGCCGCGGCGGCTGTGCCATTCATCGCAATGTCTCCAGATATTCTCCGAGTTGATCGAGCTCTTGATCAGTGAAATTGAAATCGGGCATGAGGACGCCTGGCTTGATGTGCTGTGGGTTCTTAAGCCATCGCCGCATATTTGCCGGAGTATTTTCCAGAATGCCCGCGCCGAGTTGTCTGCGGCTGGCGACGTGTGTCAGATCAGGCGCCACTCTCGCGTTGGCGCCGGGCACCCCTCCGATCGCGTGGCAATTGATGCAGGTCGATGTCCGAAACAATGCCAGTCCTTTGGCAGCGCCATCATTTGTCGGCGCCCGGCTTGGTTGCAACTGGGCCTGTTGCCATTGTTCGAACTTGGACGGTTCTTCCGCGACGACCAGAATCCGCATCCAGGCGTGTTGGATGCCGCAAAATTCCGAGCAAGTGCCGATGTAAACGCCGGGTTTATCGGCTTGCAGCCAAATGTGGTTGGGCTGGCCCGGCACCGTCGTCATTTTGCGCGCCAATTCCGGCACCCAAAATTCGTGCAATACGTCCTTCGAATCCAACCGCACTGATAAAGGTGTTCCGATCGGAATGTGGATTTCGTTCGCCGTCACCGCTCCAGACGCCGGATACTGTGCTTCCCACCAGAATTGATGCCCGGTCACAACCAAATCGGGTGAAGGCGCCGGCGGCGGATCAGCGCGATTCATTCCGCGCAACGTCAGCACGAAAAGGAACACGACGATCAGGAACGGAATCGCCGTCCAGATGATTTCCACTTTCTCGCTTCCCGCGAACTGGTCCGGGTCGGGCTCACCCTCGCGCCCGCGGAAACGAAAGATCGCGTAGACGATGGCGCCCGCCACGGCAAGGAAAATAAGAACGAAAACGATCGTTGAAACGATCCCCAAATCGTAAATCGCGCGTGCCTGTGGCGACTGCGGATCCAGAGCATTTGAGGCGTGCATCGCAGAAACCTACATTTTCTTTACCCCATCCCTGAAGGCCTGAGCCAGCCGCGCTCACGAATTTGACGAATGAGCGGCCATTTGTTGAGCCCCTTACCGAGCGAGTTCATATCATCACCGAGCTAATTCTTCGGCAATATTCTTTTCAGGTCGAGCTTGAAAAGCGGATCGTCAGCGAACCGGGTTGAATGTGCGAGTTGAATGTCGCGGGGCGGAATTACTGTCGACAAAGTTTCTGAAAGCGCGGATCGCTGCGGAACGAATCAAAGTCGGGGTCGAGCCGAAGAAGCGCGTTTCGCACATGCAGGGATCTAACGTTCCATTCGGAGGAAGTCGAGACAACCGCTCGCAGCTAGCGGCGTCACGAATTTTCATCCGGGCGCCAAACCAGGGCGCGTGTCGGCAGATTTTCTTCGATGGCTTCGATCAATTCCGGCAAGGTGATCGGCTTGGCCAAGAATGGATGTCCCTGGATGCGCAGACCCGATTTTCCCTCGGCCTTCGTCACCAAAGCCGTCAGAAAGACAATCGATATTCTGTGCAGCATACGATCGGATTGAATCCGGGCCGCGACTTCGCCACCATCCACTTCCGGCATCGCGATATCGAGGAGAATAAGATCCGGCCTGAGGTCTCGGGCTGTTTGGTGAGCTTTGGCCGCGTCGTTTTCTTCGCAGACAAAGTATCGACCCGTTCTCTCCAGCGCGAGTTTAACCGAGTGGGTAAAATCGCGATTGTTATCCACGATCAAGATGCGGGGCATCTGTTGAATCGCTCCGACAATTGCCGGAAGGAAATTTGCTTCGACGGTTCTCTTCATAAATTTCCTTAAGCTGCGACCGCTTGCGTTAGATCGACAGTGTCCTCTTTCTTGCTGAGGGCGCGGCGCAGTTTCGCCAAGGCAATGTTTTGCAATTGGCGGATGCGTTCGCGGGTGACGCCGAAATCCTTGCCAACGTCTTCCAAGGTCTTCGGCTTTCCACCGTCGAGACCGAATCGCTGCGAGATAATCTCTTTCTCGCGGCCGTCGAGCAGCGCAATCAGGCCGTCCACTTCACCGCGCAGATTTTTGTCGCACAACCATTCAAACGGCGTTTGCGCGTTTTCGTCTCCAACGCTTTCGCCAAATTCAGTCGAATCGTCATCCACTATCGGAGCGTCTAGCGAAGCCGGGCGAATGGCCAGACTTCTTAATCGTGCGACTTTTTCAGCCGCGATGCCGAGTTCTTCGCCAAGTTCACCATCAGTCGGTTCGCGACCGAGCTCGTCGCTCATCTGTAACGAGACGCGACGGACCTTCGCAACCTTGTCGACCAGATGCACCGGCAGCCGAATCATTTTGCTTTGATCGGCTAGGGCGCGCTTGATCGATTGTTTGATCCACCACATCGCGTAAGTGCTAAGCTTCGCTCCTTTCGCGGGGTCGAATCGTTCGACCGCCTTGGTCAATCCGATATTCCCCTCGGAAATCAGATCGAGCAGCGGCAGACCGAGATTGATGTAATCCCGTGCGATCGTGACAACGAGCCGTAAATTCGCGTTAATCATCCGCTCGCGGGCTGCGGCATCTCCCTTTTTAATTTTCCTTGCGAGCTCGATCTCTTGTTGCGGCGTCAAAAGAGAAATTCGTCCGATCTCTTGCAAGTATCTATTCAATCCAGAATCGCTTTCATTCATGACCGAAAAATATTCGCCCGAGTGGCCCCGCCGCTATTGCGCAAACGTGGGATTTTTCGATGCCTCCTGCGACCTGATGCTCGCTACCTCTTTCGAGAGGAACTTATCGGAACAGAATCTTTGCCATCATCCCCTTGTCTTCGTGTTTAAGGAGATGGCAATGGAAGAGCGACATGCCGCGAATGATTGGATCAGTAAAATCCATGACAAGATCGACAGTGCCGCCGTAGGGGATATTCACGGTATCGACCCACGCCGGATTTTTCACTGGCGTCCCGTCAGCGGCATACGCGAGGAAGTGAACTTGATGGATGTGAAACGGATGAACTTCTTTGGTTGAATTCACAACGCGCCAATGTTGCAGCGAACCGACATCGACTGTCAGCATCGGGCCGGAATTCATTTCGAATTTCTGACCATTTATATAGAAGCCCTGTTTATCTTCAGTAAAGGTGACAACGAATTGAGGTTCGCTCGTCTCGACGCGGCTGAGCACGGTTGGCGGAAACGTCGCATAAACCGGAGCTTCTCCATTTGGAGGACGAGCTTGCGATTTTGACGGCTGCGCCGAGACGATATCAGCCAAGATCATCGCCGGATTTGAATCGCCATCCGGACCGGTATCAAAGCAACGCGAATGCAGCGCAGGATGCGAATCCGCCGGTGGCCCGGTAACGATTGCTTCCACTCTGCCGGCCGGCGGCAACAACATATGCTTCATCGATCGCGTATGGATCGATGGGTCGTGGTAGCCTAACGGCATTCCATCAAGAGCGACGACCTCGAATGATCCCGAATCCAATTCCAAATCTGCGTAGAGATCTGGACTCGCATTCACGATCCGCCAGAACTGACGCTCGCCAGGTGCGATGTCGATCTTAGGACGAAGCGTTCCGTTCACGGTGAATGCGCGCTCTGGCTTTTCTGTCGCCGAGCCGCATTGCGTGGTCTGCATCGCGACCAACTCCATTAGCGTTTTTCGCTTAGCAGTGTCGTTAGGCAGAACGAGATCGCGCAGCACCAAAATCCGCTCGCGAATGTTTCGTACTTCGGGGACATAGCGTTCGATTCCTTCGACAACGATCGCTCCTGACATTCCATCAAGGTCCTGCATGTAACTCTCGCCGTGCGAGTGTGTGTGATACCAATAGAGTCCTGGAGGTTGCTGCGGTGGAACCTGCACCGAGTAATGCAATGTCTCTCCCGGTGAGGCCATCATGTCGAGGACATCGTCCTGCGGCGCGTTTGGCGAGACGTGTAGACCGTGGAAGTGAAGATTCGTCATCTGCATGCACGGATGTCCGAAACAATCTTCTTTCGATTGAGCGGCGAGCTCGTTCTTATATTCCACATTCAGAATGCTTCCCGGTTGCACACGAATCACCGGCGGCGTGTTGTTGCCTTGGTAGCGAAATTCGGATTTACCCGTGGCTGGATCCGACGCGGCCACCAGCGTGACCGGCGTGCTTGCTTGTGGCAGTTCCGGAAGTATTCGGTCCTGCCCACTTGCTGCGGCGACAAGCAATCCAATGCATGCTACCCAGTCGAAGGCGGCTACCGCGAGCTTTGGCAAAGTTTGCACAGGACTTTTTCTTCTATGGTTCTGTTTCATTGACGTTGACCGCCCGACTTCATGGTTAGAGGTCTTGTTCTCGGGAAACTTACTCGTCGGTAAGTGCTGTCGCGATAGCGCGAGTGTGGGATTTTGCGGTGCCACCACCGAAGTGATTGGCGCTGACCCTTTCGAGGTGTTGTCGCCGCCGCCGCGTCGAATTAACGACGACGATTTGCTTAAAGCTGAATCAAGCCGCGACGTGTTGCGTTGGCCACCGCTTCGGTCCGGCTGATAACATTCATCTTGGCGAAGATGCCTTTCACATGCGACTTCACTGTGCCTTCACTAATAAAGAGGGCTGACCCGATTTCTTTATTGCTTTTGCCTTGCGCCATCAGCTTGAGCACATCGATCTCGCGTTCGCTCAACGTTTCGCTGCTGACGCGTTGCGCGAGTTTGGCCGCGAGATGCACAGGGACGCAGGTTTCGCCGGCGTGCACTCGCCGAATACAATCCATCAATGCTTCGCGCGGCGCGTCTTTGAGCAGATAGCCCTTCGCACCGGCTTGAATGGCGCGGTAAATATCTTCATCGCCGTCGAACGTTGTTAGCACAATGATTCGCGCTTTCTCATTGCCGGAACGAATTTCTTTGATCGCGCCGACGCCATCGAGCTCGGGCATGCGCAGATCGAGCAGGGTCACATTAGGTCGATGCTGCTTCCAAAGATCGACCGCTTCGCGCCCATTGGCGGCTTCCCCGATAACGGCCATGTCTGCTTTCCGACTAATGAGCGAAACCAAACCTTCGCGGACAACGCTGTGATCATCAGCGATGAGTACCGTGATACGAGGTTTTTTTGCGGCTCTAACTTTCGGCGTTTTCTTCGCAGCAGAGTTTTGTTTCTTTGCACGCTTGCCAGACTTCGCCGCTGCTTTCTTTTTGGATCTCATTACATCGATTCTCCGTTGCCAGGCAATACCACAGTGATCTTCGTGCCCTTACCACGTGAGCTGGTGATTTCCAATTCGCCGCCCATTTGTTCGACCCGCTCGCGCATTCCACGGAGGCCTACCCCGTCATGTCGATCTTTAGCTTTGAATCCCTGGCCGTCATCACGAAGTTCCAAGCGAAGTTCTTTCGCCTTGTAGCTCAATCGCGTTTCAAAGTTGCGCGCGTGGGCGTACTTGAGCGTATTGGTCAACGCTTCCTGCCCGATGTGGAGAAGATTTTCCTGCCAGGGCTGGGGAAGCTCCGGCAGTTTTCCTTGCGCTTGAAACTTTGTGTGAAGCGCCGTCCCGGCGGTCGTGTTCTTAATAATACCTTTGAGCGCCTCCCAAAAATTGTGTTCTTGCAATGCTTGCGGACGCAACGCGTGCACTGACCGTCGCGCTTCGCTCAAACTCCGCCGAGCTAATTCGCCGGCGCGGTGCAAATGAGCATCCGCTTCCTTGCGGGAGCCGCACGAGATTGCATCCTCGGCTGCTTCTAGCTGCACAATCACGCCGGTGAAACCTTGCGCGAGCGTATCGTGAATGTCCCGGGCCATTCGATTTCGCTCTTCGAAGACCGCAGCTCGCTGACCCTGCTCGGCAAACTCATTGAGTTGAAGGGCAAGCATGACTTGATGGGCAAGGGCCTGGGTTAATTCAATTTCCTCCGGCCGATACGACGCACGATCGACATGGCGAATACCAACAAAGCCTCTGACTTGTCCACCGACCAAAAGCGGCACAGCGAGAAATCTCTTTGTCCCGTTTCGTTTTAAATGCTCGCCCCAATCGCCGCTAACGCGCGGATCACTCTCGACGTCATCGCAAACGACCGGACCCGCCGTAAAAAGCAGTTCTTGAACTACTGCGTTCTCTTTACAGAACAAGGGGTTCTTAATGAATGGATGCTCCGGATCCGGCGCGACCAATTTTCCGCTGGCCGACGTAGAGGATCGTAAAAGCAGGGAGTCGGTCGATTCGTCGAACAACCACAAGCTGACGCTTTGCGCGTTCAAGAGGCGTCCGATGGTACTGAGCATCTGGCCAATAAATTTTTCCGGTTCCGGCGCGGTCGCCAGGACATCCAAACTCTGCGCCAGCGCTTCCACTTGTCCGCGCGCCACTTGTTCGGAAGCGCGCAATGCCTCTTCGGCGCGTTTGCTTTCCGTAATATCGATAACCGTGCCCACGAACTCGATAAAATGACCGGCCTCATCGCTAACCGGATGTCCCACCGCGTGGATGTCCTTGACCTCGCCGTTCGGGTGAACAATTCGATAGTCTGTTTCGAAGTCCGCTTTCTGGGCAATCGCTTTTCCGAACAGTTCTCTGACTCTGTCCTGGTCCTCAGGGCGAAGGCGCCCAAAGAATTTTTCGAATCGCGGTGGCCCGGCGTCCGGATCGAAACCAAGCACACGATAAGTTTCCTCGCTTTCGCGCCGGGCCGCTTCCGCCAGCTTACGTTGAATAGCGATTCCGGCGAGGTGGGTGATGTGTTTGATCATGTCCTGCTCTCGCGCGCTGGGGCTCCGCGGCTCGCGATAGTACATCGCGAATGTCCCGATCACTTTTCCTTCGGCGGAAAAGATCGGAGTGGACCAACAAGCGCGCAGCGAATGCGCCAGGGCCAGGTCACGGAAATCGGCCCACAACGGATCGGTCGCAATGTCGGAGACAATTACCTGTTCGGCGCGGTAAGCGGCCGTTCCACACGAGCCGACAGAACGCCCGATGAAAGCTCCGTCAATCGCTTCCGTATAAGTTTTCGGAAGGTTGGGCGCTCCGCCGTGTCGCAACTGCTTGCCGTTTGCATCCATTAATAAGACGGAGGCCAGGACCCCGGTGGATTGCTCTTCCATCATCAGACATAAGTTATCGAGGATGTCGGCAAGCGAATCGCTTTTGGCCACCATCTCGAGAACTCGGTTCTCCCCGGCCAGGAGCGCCTCGCGCCGCTTACGCTGGCTAATGTCTCTAATGATCGCCTGGTAATATCGACCGCGCAGTGCTGATAAGGAAACCTCCACCGGAATCACCTCACCGTTTTCCCGCAGGAATTTTCGCTCGAACCGGAACGATCCTTCCGCTTTCAGTTTCTCGAGCCGGTTCACCAATAAGTAGCGCTCTTCCGGCAGGTAGGTGTCTGCAATTGAATTGCCAATCAGTTCGTTTTCGGAACGTCCCGCCAGCTTCACTCCGGCTGGATTCACCAACACACATTTGGCATCGGCATCGATGACGCAGATTGCGTCTGGCGAAGCGTTGATAAGATCCCGATACTTTTCCTCGCTTGTCCGCACCGCCGCCTCAGCGCGATCGCGCTCAATTGCTACTCGTGCAAGATGCGTCGCCTTTTCCATGACTCCGAGGTCATGCGCGCTCGGACTTCGCGTTTCACGACTGTAAATACAGAAGGTTCCCAACACTTTTCCTTCCGATGAGAGGATTGGATTCGACCAGGAGGCCCGCAGCCCGTGCTTTAATGCGGCCGTACGATGCTCCGGCACTTCCCAAAGCGGATCGGTCGCAATATCGGAAACGATGACCGGTGATCCGCGATACGCCGCCGTCCCGCAAGAGCCGGCACACGGGCCAATTGGCAGCTTCTCCATCTCCTGCCTCCATCCTTTGGGAAGACTCGGCCCCGCTACCGAATCCAAATGAATCCCATCCGGGCGAAGCAACAAAACAGAAGCCAGCGTGCCGCTGCGGTACTCTTCGATAATCACGCACAGACGATTCAGGATCTCATCGAGTACAACGCCGGTGGCGATCATTTCCAGGAGGCGCTTTTCTCCGACGAATAACGCCTGTCCTTGCTTGCGCTCGCTGATGTCCACGGTCGTACCGGTATAACGATCGACTTTGCCAGATGCACCACGGTCGGGCCGGCCCACTCCGTGGACATGCTTAATAGATCCGTCCGCCAGCGCGATTCGAAATTCCAGATCAAACCCGCTTCTCTCGTGAACGGCTTCAGTGAGACTTCGCTCAATGAATGAGCGATCCTCCGGATGAACCGCTCCCAAAAATAACTCGAGAGATGGCTTGGTCTTCTCAGGGTCGACGCCAAAGATGCGGAAATGCTCCGCTGACCAGGCCACCCTTCCGGTGGAAACATTCCAGCTCCAGCTTCCGGTGTGGCTGATTCGCTGGCCCTCAGTTAAAAACGCTTCGCTGTGCCGGAGTTTCTCTTCCGCGCTTTTGCGATCAATAATCTCAGCCTGTAATTCCTCGTTCGTGCGCGACAGCTTGGCAGTTCGTTCTTCGACTTTAGCTTCGAGCTCACTCCGCGCTTGGATGAGCAATCGCTCGGTCCGCCGCCGCGACGCGCAGATCCACGCGATCAAAAACACCGCCACCGTATGATTGACTATAAAAGTCGGGGAGGAACTTCCAAACGGCGCAAATACAAAATACCCAAGCACCGCGGAGGAAAGGGCGGCCGCAAAAAAACCCGCCCGTGCACCCGCGTACCAAACAGTGATCGCAACCGCAAACATCGAACACGTCGTGTATGGAAATGGCGCGCGGAAAAGTTGAAACGCGAGCTTTAGTCCAAGCGCGATCGCGACTGTTAGAAAAGCTAACCCGTAACGCAGCACCGCAGATTTAGCGGAACGACTGAACAATGGGGACCGGGCGGAACGCGATCTCGACGACCGGGCATAAATTGTTTCGGGCACATTTGCACTCGTATCAAACGCTTTCGAGGCGGATTTCATAACAGGCTATCGTTGTTCGGCCGCGTCACAGTTAACCCAACTAAAAGTCTAACAGGCGGCCGCGCACTCCGCGAGCGCTACGTCCTCCCTCGTCTGCGGCAGCATGTCGAGCAAAGCACCGACAATTTGGGGCGGCTGCCCGCCACTCCAAATGGCGGGAAGCGCCGGAACGCTGATCAGATTGTTGATAAAGGCTTTGAGGCGCTTAATCTCATTGGCCGCGTGTTCCACCTTCGCTTTCATCGTTAGGTAACTTCAGGCCGTTACTTTAGTCAGGGGCGAGCGGCGTTCGCGCAATTCCCGCAAAAACTCATCCGGCGGTACAAAGAACGGATTCTCCTGGACGATGCCGCCGATGAGAATCATTGGGTGAGTTCGCATGACGTCGATGATAAGGTTGCCGCCACACTTCGTCAGATCATAAAGACAGATTACGGCATCCTTATATTGCGGTATGATGTCGTTCAGCCGGCACTCGTATTCGAGGAAATCGTCTACCCCCGGCCAGTCGCCTGAAGCCCATTCGGCGTGGCCCATGACGCGGGCGAGGGGGAACCCGTCGCGCTGGCTCTGCTCCAATACGTCCTGCATGCAGGCAAGCATTCGGTCCCTGTCGAAATGACCGTCGCGCAAATAAACTTCGTGCCAATGGTGCAGCTCGAATTGTCCATTCTTCTCGACCGAAGGGACGTCGACACCGGCTGAGGAAAGTCGCTGTAAGTGCTCGTCGCGCAGTTTTGGATCGACAATGTGAAACGCCTTCTCGCCGCGCGCGAGCCCTTCCTTAACGAACGGAAGTAGCAAACGATACTCCTCCTCCGCGTCGTGAAAAAACGCGCAGACATGGCGATGTTTGCCGAGCGTCGCATTGGCAAACCGCATCGATTGGTTGTCCTCTCCGGGAGATTTAGTTTCGTTTTTGGTCACATTCATGGGGGGTTTTCCTTTCTTGGTTAGAACCGCGTCTGACTTCGTTCAGCGCTGACCCACAATTTAACAGCCGTCCGCGCTCTCCGCTACTCTTACGTCCTCCCTCGAAAGAGGCACCGATAAATCCCACGACTGCTTGGTGGTGACAGGCCGGGGACCCGATAGCGTTGGAGAGATACAAAATTACAATGAAAGCTAAACCACGTGAAAACAATTTCTGGAGCAGGCTGCGCAAGCTCTTTCGACCATGCGCAACCCGGCACGATGCCATGCTCGTATTTAACATTTCGACCTTTAATTTCACCGACGGTTGGAGCCGCACGTTTTCAAAATATGAATACGCGCGGTCTAACGCCTAACAAACCGATGCCAAAGAATGGGAGCAGACCGCGGACTCTACGAACGCTGGCTGGCGTTTGAGGATTATCCAAAATTCATCACCGCGATTAAACGCGTGCGAAAATTGGATGCGAACCATTTTGTCGCATCGCTTGGTTTCAACGGAAAGCAATATGAGACGACACTTGAGATGATGATGCGTGTCCCAGAGCGAAGACTCGCCTGGCGAACTCTGGCCGACCACCGCGCTCCTGATCACCTCGCCACGGGAGTCGTTTCTTTCGCGCCGCTTTCTGACCAAAGCACATGCGTGACCCTGAAGCTGGCCTCGAGTTTCGGCGGGGCCGTCTCCGGTCGGGTTGATAGGTATCTGCAAAATTTCAAACAGTTAATTGAGAGCCAGTGAGATCGCAAAACGAGGGAAAGTCCTAAAGCGATCCATGGAAGTATTGCCTTATTACAGCTTTGATCGCAGGCTTTGGCTTTAGCCAGCCAAATTCATGGCAAAGAAACGAGTAGCGGACTTGCTGATCGAAACCCTCGTGCAAGCGGGGGTGGAAAGGATTTACGGAGTATCGGGCGACTCACTGAACGGGATCACCGACTCAATTCGTCGACAGAAACAAATTCGATGGGCCCACGTCCGACACGAAGAGTCGGCTGCGTTTGCCGCGGGCGCGGAAGCGCACCTCACCGGACGCCTCGCAGTCTGCGCGGGCAGTTGTGGACCCGGCAACTTGCATTTGATCAACGGGCTTTACGATTGCCACCGCAGCCGCGTTCCTGTTCTCGCCAT
>QHXE01000059.1:16150-19373 GCA_003222835.1 Acidobacteriota bacterium
GCGATGCGGTCCAGGAATGTCCGCGGCTGAAGTTCCCACCGCCGACACCGAGCGTCTCTCTTTCGGATGTTGAAATCGACACGCTGGCCAAAATTCTGAATGACTCGGAAAAGATCACGATACTCGCCGGTGCGGGCTGCTCCGGAGCGCACCCAGAGTTAATTGCGGTCGCCGGCAAACTCAACGCACCCATCGTGCACGCCATGCGCGGAAAGGAATTCATCGAATACGACAACCCGTTCGATGTCGGCATGACCGGTTTGCTCGGATTTTCCTCCGGCTATCACGCCATGATGAACTGCGACACGTTGCTGATGATTGGGACGGACTTTCCATATCAACAATTTTTTCCGGAGCACGCGACTATCATTCAGATCGACATCCGCGGAGAACAACTCGGGCGCCGGACAAAAGTCGACTACGGTTTTGTCGGTGACACGAAGACGACGCTTCGGGGGCTGTTGCCAAAATTGAAACAAGCTGCCGACGACAAGCATTTGAAATCTGCGCTCGAACATTATCGAAAAGCACGGGAGGCGCTCGACGAGCTGGCGACCGAAGGACGTGACGGAAAAGGAAGCCATCCTCAATTTGTTGCCCGCGAGCTCGACGAGCTGGCCGAGGCGGACGCGATTTTCTCTTGCGACGTGGGCACGCCGACGATTTGGGCCGCACGCTATCTGAAGATGAACGGGAAGCGCCGGCTGCTCGGTTCCTTTAGTCATGGTTCGATGGCCAACGCGCTGCCGCAGGCGATCGGTGCGCAGATGACTCATCCGGGCCGCCAAGTGATTTCGATGTCGGGAGATGGCGGTCTCGCCATGCTCATGGGCGATCTGCTTTCGCTTCGGCAACTGGAATTGCCTGTCAAAGTGATTGTCTTCAAAAACAACGCGCTCGCCTTTGTCGAACTGGAAATGAAAGCAGCGGGGATCCTCGAATTCGGAACGGATCTGCACAATCCGGATTTCGCGAAGATCGCCGAGGCCGCCGGGCTCCTCGGTCTGGCGGCTGAATCATCGGATCAAGTTCGCCCGATGATTGCGCAAGCGCTGAAGCACAACGGTCCCGCTTTGGTCGAGGTGCTCGTCCATCGACAAGAACTCTCTCTTCCTCCGACCATCACGCTTGAACAGATGACTGGGTTCAGTCTCTTCGCGCTCAAAGCAGTTCTGAGCGGGCGCGGCGACGAGATTGTCGATCTTGCGAAGGTGAATCTGCTGCGGAGATGGTTCATGTGAAAATATGGAAATGGGAGAGAGCAAATCTACCCTCCGTTAACCATTCTGCGCGCACTGCGGTCGCGGCGACTGTTTCCTTTGTAATCGCGCGGTTATTTCGACTACCGGAAGCTTACTGGGCAGCGATCGCGACCGTTGTAGTCATGGAATCCACATGGCGAGCGACATTAGCCGGTTCATTGCAGCGCATCGTAGCGACGGCGCTTGGTGCTGGTGCCGGAGCTTTGGTGGCGACTTACTTCGGCGGGTCCGCCCTGGCATTTGGCGTTTCAGCTTTCTTACTTGGATTGCTCTGCTGGCTGGCGCGTTTGGAGAAAGGGGCATATCGCTATGCTTGCGTGACGCTGACAATTGTCATGCTCGTTCCGCGCCTAACGACCCCGTGGGCAGGAGCAGTGCACCGGTTCTTCGAAGTCTCTTTGGGAATCGCCATCGCTCTCGTGGTCACGGCGCTTTGGCCAGAGCGCGAATCCGGCGGCGGCAAACACTCCGCCGTTAATGGCTAGTTTTGAAACTCTCCCTCGAATGGGGGAGGCAGCGCCACCCCGGCAGAGGTGACTGAGAATCCCACTCACGCGCAGTGGCCGCCGAGTCTTCGCAAACGTTACGTTGGAGGATGCCTAACGAGATTCATTCCTACACCGACCTTCAACAGCAAATCCACGAAGACTTGCGCATCCAGCATCCCGACTGGGTCAAACCCAACGGTGATTGTCCCACGTGCGACTCCTACGAGTCGCGCCTTGCCGAACTGCTCGGACTCAGTCAGCGCTCGAACGCGGCGAGAACGCACAACTCATTCTATACAGGCTATACAGGCTATACAGGCGACGCCCGCGATTACTGAAACATCGACAAGGGCAATGAACATGAAACCGACAGTTGAGATCGATGAAGCGAACTTCGAGACGGAAGTCTTAAGATCCAGTCAACCAGTGCTGGTCGAGTTTGCCACGGGCTGGAGCCTTCCTTCGATGATGTTGGATGGAGCTCTGGACGAAATTGCCGCTGAGTTTGTCGATCGTCTGAAGGTCGCCACGGTCAAGCTCGATCGGAGTCCTAACCTCGGGTTGTGGTACGGCATTCGATGTATTCCGACAATGTTGTACTTCGTGGACGGCGAGGTCAGCATCGGGATTTTTGGGACGACGAGCAAAGAAGCAATTCTTTCTCAATTGAAACCAGCTATCAGCTCACGGCACATGCCCGAGCCCAACCTCATTAACATGACGAGCACTACCAAACCTCAATCCTATGCACCGTGAAAACACCAAACCAATTCTATGATTCGTCACTGTCACGACGCCAATGGATCTGTTCCGGCCTGGCCACCTGTGGCTATCTCGCGGCTGGCGGTCTCGCGCTGGGTCAGCCGGAAGAGGAAACGGCACCGAAAGGTTACACCCTGCCTGGCCCAATCACGAATCTAGGTCGGGCTCCCGGATTGCAGACCCGACTGATCGCCGAAAATCCGAGCGGTGAAAGGACCTACGCCGTGATTTTTGCGAAAGGTGACGAGATCATGTCCGGCCTCACTGAATTTGCCGTGCGCGAAAAACTCGTGGCGGGCCATTTCACTGCTATTGGCGCTCTGGAGAGCGCGCGGTTCAGCTGGTTTGATCGGGCGCAAAATGCCTACCGCAATATCCCAATCGATCACCAGGTGGAGATGATTTCACTCATCGGCGACGTTGGCCTGGTCAATGGCGTGCCGCAAATCCACGCACATGGGGCGGTGGGCTTCCCTGACGGCCAAGTACATGGCGGGCATATGCTGGAAGCAATCGTGTGGCCGACGCTGGAACTGTTTTTTACGGCATATCGCACACCACTCATCAAAACACATGACGCTGAAACGAATCTCTTCTTCTTTGATCTGAAAGAGAGAAAGGACGGTTCAAAATGAATGTCGCTGTTTTAGGTTTGGGAATCCTTCGCCAAGCGGGGCAGCGGACATCACAGATACCCTGACCGATATAATC
>QHXE01000411.1 GCA_003222835.1 Acidobacteriota bacterium
CAACACAATCCTTTCCGTGATCGGAGTAAATCTCGAGACCCTCAGACCCATGCCTACAGTCGAAGGCTACACGGTTCCCGGGGGTTACTCTTCGCAAGCCGTTAGACCGATTGCGCTGCGCATGGTCAGTCAACTCGCGCTGGCTTTGCCAAAAGACGTGTCCATCAGCGGCATTGGCGGCATTGAGAATTCGCATGACGCGATCGAGTTCATGTTGCTTGGCTCTTCGACGGTGCAGATTTGTACCGGCGTAATGCTTCAAGGGGTGAAGATGGTCGACGAGTTGCAAGAAGGCCTGGCAAAGTTCATGACCGACAAAGGCTTTAACTCAGTGCACGAGATTGTCGGTAAGAGCCTGCCTTACTTTTCAACTCATATGGAGCTCGTTAGTCGTATGAAGGAGGCGAAGCGCCACAAAGCGGGCGAGGCTGCACGGGACAACGAGTGGGCACAGAAAGACATTACCGAGAAAACGGCGGAATTGACTTCGAACTGAGTTTTCGCGAGAAGGGGCCATGCCAACTGAATACCTTCAAGCAGCAATGCGCCGAGCGAAGTACGAAATACTTCCCGATGACGGCAGCTTCTATGGCGAGATTCCCGATTTTCAAGGCGTGTATGCTAACGCCAGGACCTTGGAGTCCTGCCGTGAGGAGCTACAAGAAGTATTAGAGGGGTGGGTCTTCTTTCGCATCTCCAAAAACCTGGCGTTACCCTAATTAAAGGAGGAACGGAATAATGGCTGAACAAGAGAACACGGAAATTGTAAAAGGCATATACGAAGCATTTGGACGCGGAGACATTCCCGCGATTTTGAGCTCCTTGGCTGACAACATTGAATGGATTGTGGCAGGTCGCGAGGACGGAATTCCTTACGCCGGAACATACCGAGGCCGCGATGGCGTCGGTCAATTCTTCAGCGTGCTCGGCGACAACATCGGCTATTCTTTGTTCGAGCCCCGCGACTTCATTGCGCAAGGCGATAGAGTTGAGGTGTTCGGACATTACCAGGGAACGGTCAAACCATCCGGCAACTCGGTCGAAGCCGAATGGGCGATGTCCTGGACATTGCAAGACGGCAAGCAGCACGGCTAGCGCTTCGTCAACATAAGATCACGCGCCGGGCCGAATATGGACGTTCAGGGCGCGCGTCCGCAAGATTACGTTGTGAACTCGGCGACCACCGGCGCATGATCAGACGGCCGCTCCCATCCGCGCGGCTCTTTATCAATCCACGTCGCACAGCTTCTCGCCGCGAGCGGAGGTGAGACCCAAATGTGATCGATGCGCAGTCCCAAATTGCGTCGAAACCCGCCGGCTCGATAATCCCACCATGAATACTGCCCTTCCGCTTCAGTGTGAAGGCGAAACGTATCCGTGAACCCCCAATCTTTGATGTGCTGCAAAGCCGCGCGCTCCGGTTCGCTGAACAGGATCCGATTTTGCCAAAGGCGCGGGTCGTGCACGTCGCGTTCTTCCGGCGCGACATTGAAATCGCCGCAAAGCAGGACCGGCACTTCTTTGTCATAGTTCTGATCGAAGAACTCGCGCAGGCGGCTCATCCATTGAAGTTTGAATTGATACTTTTCTGAGCCGACCATCTGGCCATTAGGGACGTAAACATTGACGATACGAATACCAGCGATGTCGGCAGTTAACAAACGCGCTTGACTTGTAGCATCGTCATCGGGAAAGCCGCGTTGAATACTGGCGCACCCAGCACGCGAAACGATCGCCACGCCGTTGTAGCTCTGCTGTCCAAAAATGACGCAATCGTAGCCGGTGCTTTTCAGTTCCAGTAGTGGAAACTTATCGTCCGCGCACTTGGTTTCCTGAATGCAAAGAACATCAGGTTGGGCCTTCTCCAGCCAACGTGTGATGAGAGGAAGGCGTGCGATAATCGAGTTAACGTTCCAGGTGGCGATTTTCATATCTATTTGGAGTGCGCCCGTTTCATATCTATTTGGAGTGCGCCCGCAGAGCGCAGCGCGACGGCGCTTTGGAGTGTCGCGACACTCAGACCCGCGGGCGACGATCTAAAGCACCGTCGTGGCTGCGCTCTGTCTGCCGGCGCACTCCATAAATCACAACGTCGCGATCAGTCCGGCCAGAAGCGCGCCGCGCAAAGGAATATTGTCGGCGAGGATATGCTCATGCGCCGCGTGTGCACCATCGCCCTCAATGCCTAAGCCGTCGAGCACGGGCACACCCATCGCGCCTACAAAGTTTCCGTCGGAAGCTCCACCTACACGTGCTTCACCCAATTCGAAATCGAGCATGGCGGCTATGGAGCGCGCCCGCTCAAAAAGCCTTTCAACCATGTCAGTTCGTTCTAACGGCGGACGATTGATTCCGCCACTAACAATCACCTGGGCTCGTTCGTCGAATGGTTTCAGGTTCAGAATCTCGTGCTCGAGCCACTGGCCAAGTTCAGATGAACTGAAGCGCAAATCAATCTCAGCGCGGGCTTCCGCAGGCACGACGTTCGAATGTGTACCGCCATGAATAGTGCCCACCGTGACGGTTGTTCCTTTTTCCAGATTGTTCATCGCGTGTAATCGCACAGTCTGTCGCGCCAACTCCAACACCGCGCTGACGCCTCTTTCAGGATCGAGACCAGCATGGGCTGCGCGCCCATGAACCGTAATCGTAAACATACCCGTTCCCTTCCGAGCCGTCTTAACGCGGCCCCCACTTGCCGGTGGTTCGAGCACGAGCGCGGCGTGGGCCCGTCGAGTTTCGGATTCGACCAGACCGCGACCGGCGGGACTGCCATTCTCTTCGTCGCAGGTCAGCAGCACAGTGATTGGCCGCTGCGGTTTTAGTCCGGTAGCCTCGCACGCACGCAAGGCTTCGAGTGCCAGCGCGCAGTTCGCTTTCATGTCAAAAATGCCGGGACCGTAAATTCGGCTTCCTTCGACGCGCCACGGACGCGAAGCCAGCGAACCGCGCAGATGAACCGTGTCCGTATGGCCAAGGATAACCAAAGGCGGGGTTTTCTGTCCGGTTGAATTGAAAGCTCGAAGGCGCAAATGACAACCGTAGCTTTCACTTGCAATGCGATCGATGGACGTGATCGCGCCGATGCTCCGCGCCGAAGCCGCGAGCAGAGAAACAACCTTGTTACTGCCAACTTCGTCGCCGGAAGGCGATTCAGCTTCCACCAGCGAACGAGTCAACGCCAGGATCTCTCTTTGACGCCGCGAGAAATGCTCGCGCAGCGCATTCACCTTTTCGCGAGTTATTTCAATTGCTCTCTCTGTCATTTGATTCGCTCAGATCGCACCGTCAAGCGATCGATTCGCGCGCGATTAATCTCAAATCCGATGCCTGGTTTGTCTGGCGCCACGATCGTTCCCTGCGAGGTGACCATTACCGCGGGCTCAATGATGTCTTCATTCCAGTAGCGCGCGCTGGCCGAAACGTCGCCCGGCAAACTAAATCCCGCCAACGTCGCCATCGCGATATTGTGCGCGCGGCCGACGCCGGATTCCAACATGCCACCACACCACACGGGAATATTTCGTTTGCGCGCGGTGCTTTCAACTCGTTTCGCCTGCCCATGGCCGCCCACCCGACCAAGTTTCACATTGATGATACGGCAGGCTCCGAGTTCGATCGCGTGTTTCGCATCATCCGGCGTCCGCACCGACTCATCCAGGCAGATCGGAGTGGTGATCTGTTTCTGCAATTCTGCGTGATCGAACATGTCCGTATACGCGAGCGGCTGCTCGATCATCATGAGATTGAATTCATCAAGAGCTTTGAAAAGGGGCACGTCCGCAAGCATGTAAGCGGAATTAGCATCGCACATTAAACGAATTTGAGGGTATCGTTCACGCACACGCCTGACTATCTCAACGTCCCAACCCGGTTTGATTTTGATTTTGATCCGCTGGTAGCCGGCAGCTAGTTCCTTATCGATCTTTTCCAGCAACGCCTCAGGCGAGTCCTGAATTCCGATTGAGACACCGCACGGAATTTCTGTTTGCACTCCACCGAGATATTGCCACAATGGAATGCCTGCGCGCTTCGCTTCCAAGTCCCAGCACGCAGTCTCAATTGCGGCCTTCGCCATGCGATGGCCGCGTACTCTCTTCATTAGATCGTAAACGGCGCCCGCATCCTCCAGCTCCTGGCCAACGCACATCGGCGCCAAGAAGTATTCGAGTGTGGCCCACGCAGTCTCAGTCCATTCTTCAGAATAAAAGGGACCTTCCCCAGCCGTACATTCACCCCAACCGTCCGCGCCGTCGCTATCGATAACTCGTGCGAGGATGATGCGACGCTCTGTTGTTCGTCCGAAACTGGTCTCGAAGAAATGAATTAGAGGCAGACGTATTTCGCTGAGTTCGATCGAAGCGATGATCACGTAGCGGCAGCTCCAGAATTTAGTCTAGTGGTTTCGTTGAACATTATGCATCGGCGCGCGGACTTTGTCAGGGCAAGGAGAAACCCGTAAGCGGATTTCCTTGAATCTGGTCTGGCAACGAGGCCGAAGTCAACGCTCAGTTTTCAGTGCTAATAATTGGTTGATTGTTAAGCGCCGCGTGCAATGTATGCCAGGGGAGACTGGCGCATTTGACCCGCACGGGAAAGTCGCGCACGCCGGAAAAGATCTTCAATCGGCCAAGCTGGTTCGGTTCGCTCTCTTCGTTCAAGCGGCCGGTCACCATGCGATGGAATTCATCGAAGAGAAGTTCCGCTTCGCGCTTGCTCTTTCCTTTCACCGCCTGGGTCATCATGCTGGCTGAGGCTTTCGAGATCGCACAACCAGAACCTTCAAAACTAACGTCTATTACCTCGTCGTCCTCAACCTGCAGGTAAACACTTAGCTGATCTCCGCACAGCGGATTGTAGCCTTCGGCAGTGCGATTTGCCCTTTCCAACTTGTGAAAATTGCGCGGCTTCTTGTTGTGATCGAGGATAACCTGCTGGTAAAGCTCGCTCAGTTCTGACATCAGACAAATACCTCGATGACCTTTTCGATTGCGTTAATCAACTGGTCGATTTCTTCCGTTGTATTGTAAAACGCGAATGAGGCGCGCGCTGTCGC
>QHXE01000586.1 GCA_003222835.1 Acidobacteriota bacterium
CACTGTTCTTTAAGAATTTCACACCTCCTTTTACGACCTACGCTAACCCGGTCTGTATTTATCTGTTAGCCGCGGTCAACCTGTTGTTTCCTCCGAGCATTTGGCTCTCGCGATTCTTGAGTGCGACGGCGGAGTTCAGTGCGGCCCTGCTCTTGGGACTGCTCGCGTTTCGCATCTCGCGCCGGCGCACAATCGGCATCATTGTTGGATTAACAGCTTTAGTTACGCCATGGCTGTTCGAAGTCGGACGCCTTTACTTTGATTCGTCTTTCTATCCTTTGGCGCTCGCCCTGTTTCTGCTCGCACTCTACTCAGCATCGTCAAGGGAACGCTGGACATGGTTGGATGTAGTGAAGATCGGCGCCACGCTGGGCCTACTAACTTACACCTACACGATTGGCCGTTTGCTGGCGCCGCTGCTCGCATTGGGTCTGGTTTGTTTTGTGGTTAATAGCGGACGCCTTATCGACGTCATGAAAGTCTGGATTGTCTATGGCGTGACTCTCATTCCCCTGGCTGTTTTCAATCTTCGCCATCCCGGATTGCTAACTTCAAGATTCGCCCTCATCTCTTACATTCGCAGGGAGCCAAGCATTCAAGCCATAGTTTTCCGATTCATTTCCCGATATTTTCAAGATCTGAGTTTATTCGGCCTGCTGACGAGCGGGGACGTAAACGCACGCCACCACGTTCCTGACGCAAATGGCAGCATGCTGATCGCGCCACTCATCCTTTCTCTATTGGGTATCGTGATTGTAGTTGCTTACCGGCGCAGCGATCCTTTCTGGCGATTCATTATTTTTGCGGCGCTGGCGGCAGTTGTGCCCGGCGCGCTGACTGTAGATGCTTTTCACACCGGGCGAATGATTGCATATCAAATATTTCTAATCGTTCTAATGATTCCGGCGCTGGGATGGTTATACGAAAACAGCAAGGCAAAGAATCTCGACGTCGCCGTCGCAGATGGTGAAATAAAATCGGTGAAAGATGTCGCTGATCTGACTTCGCGGCAGGCGCTATTGATTGGTCTGCTCTTGGCCACTGCAATGCAGGCCGCATACTTTCAAGTGGTATTGTGGCGCGATGGCCCAAAGGACCCAAGGCGAGCCGTTGCTTTAGACGTGGGATACAAGACAGTCTATGACGCGGCCACCGCCATGCCGTCAAGACCGATCTACTTAGTGGATGGATACTACGGCCCTGCTTACATACACGCGCTGTGGTACGCGACGCTCGAAGGCAGAAGCACGTCTGAGTTCGTTCATTTGGATAAGGGTGAGCTGGCTCCGCCAGGCGCGCTCGTAATCAGTTCTGAGAGTGATTGTGCCGACTGCGAAATCATTCTGAGAAGCGAGCAGTACATGCTCTACAGAGAGTTCTGATAAGATGTGTCGCGATTAAACTTTCCAGGAGGAGAAGCAAGTAATGTTGGAAAGCTCTACGCCAATTCCTTTTGAACATGTGATCTCGACAGCATTCGACCAGGGCGAAGGTGTGCTCGTGGATTTAAATTCAAAGCAATATTACCAACTTAACGAGACGGCAATGCTCGTGTGGACCTGCCTCGAGAAACAAGAACCGCTTCCCGAAATCATTAACAAGATGACGGAAACCTACGAAGTGTCGTCAGATCATGCTGCGGCGAGCGTGGAAAAGATCTTGAAGGATTTCGAAGTGCAGCGTTTGGTTCATTCAAACGCGTAAATCTTTGTGTACTGCGGGGCGATCTTCTCTAGTATGGGTTGATCATTAGCTTCGAGCCAGGCGTGCCCTTCCAGGATTTTTTCCTGAGCGTTTCGCACCCCGAAGATCACGCGGTTCGGCATTCCATTCAAAGCCAGATAACGATGTAAGATTGCGGCCCGCTTCCAACAGGTGGGCGTAAAGACAAACAGATCCAGTGCCAGAAGCCGGTCAATCAAACGCGCCAGTTTATCTTGTATCGCTTGCGGATCGTCTGGGGCTTCGGATTTGATTCGCGGAGTGATGATGCGGAAGGCGGTCGGTAGCGGCAGTACCTTAACCATTAGCGAGAGGGTTGCGACCCATACTGCCATTCTTAACAGCAGGAAGAATCCTCGCGAGTCGCGCGAAACCATCCGGACGATTTTCGCGGGCATTCTGCCGACAGCCAGGAAAGTATTTGTACGTCCAAGCATAGATGCGAAGTTGAGTTTAGCTACGCCGGTTGCGCAGCGTCAAGGTCGAGTCCCGTAACGTCCTAATCTATTTCAAATTTTGAAGTTCGCCGAGGTTAACCCTCCACATGTTCTTGCTAAAAAAGATAATATCTTCGCTCTTTCTGCCGCTGCCCGTCTGCGCGCTGTTGCTTATCGCCGGTTTAATTTTCTTATGGTTTACCGGCAGACAGCGACTGGGAAGAATTCTGGTTTCCCTTGGCGCGGTGACCTTGCTTCTTTTTTCCAATGCGAGCATTCCGAATCTGTTACTACAACCGCTCGAGCGACCCTACACGCCCGCGCTTGCCACACCCGAACAGATCACCTCGTTGACCCAACCACCAGTGAAGTGGATTGTAGTACTTGGAGCCGGCGATATTTACTCGCCTTCTTTACCCCCGACAACGCAACTGCACGACGCTTCGCTAGCACGGATTGTCGAGGCAGTACGGCTACACAGAGAACTGCCAGAATCAAAAATGGTGCTTTCGGAGGGGACGACATTTGACAAC
>QHXE01000587.1 GCA_003222835.1 Acidobacteriota bacterium
CCTATACGCCGCAGATGGAACGCTCGACCGAAGCAGACAAGAGCAGTCTGGCGGCCAGCGCTTATCAAAACTATGAACGAGCCTATAGATTGCAGACCAACGATCAAGAGAAGCGCATGTTGATGTCGCGGCTGGCCACTTCAGCCCTTGAAGCGGGAGAAGTGCAAACGGCGCAGGTTTGGGCACTTGAGGCGCTGAATGACGCCGCGACCGCCACAAGCGATTGGTCAGTGGCAAATTCACTTCATCACGCGCATATCACTCTGGGCCGCATCGCGCTGCGCGGCGGCGATTTAGCGGAAGCTCGGAAGCACCTAATTCAAGCCAGCCAAAGTCAGGGCTCACCTCAGCTTGATAGCTTTGGTCCAAACATGATGTTGGCAAAAGAGCTGCTCGAAAAGGGAGAGCGCGATGCGGTAATCCAGTACTTCCAAAAATGCGCGAGCTTCTGGAAGAACGACCGTGGGCAACTCGAGCAGTGGGCTGCTACTGTGAGAGAGGGCGGCATTCCTAACTTTGGGGCGAATCTCGTTTATTGAATCGCCAAATCCACAATCATTCAATCGCGTCTCGCGATCGCGAAACCAATCTTCGCATAGGTTATAATTACTGACTCCCAAGTCGATCGCGACGAAACTGTGGCTGTCCACATTGTTGTGGGAGCAACTTTGAGGCAAGGTTTGAATTAGAGGTCAAAAAATCCTATGTCAGCAAAACCCCCTGTTTCCCGTTTGAAATCGTATACACCGCAGGCAATCGTCACCGCCCCTCCGGGTGAGCGCAAACATATTCTGCGCCGGTTCTGGTTTCCGGCAGTGATTCTGTTGGCGCTGGCGGCCGGTGGACTGAGCGGCATCATAGCGGCCTATCAGCTCAATTATTCGCAGGCCGCCAGCGAAGTTGCCGCGCTTGCCACTTACCGGCCCAGCATCGTCACGCGCACTTACGCGGATGACGAGAAGACCCTCATTGGTGAGTTCGCGCTCGAAAAGCGCATTCCGCTGAAGTTCGAAGAGATTCCGCCCGTGATGAAAAACGCGATTCTGGCGGTCGAGGACGTGCGCTTTTACGATCACGTTGGCATCGATCCAATTCGTATCGTCGGCGCCACGTGGAAGAATCTCACCAGCGAGAAAGCTGAGGGAGGGTCTACGCTGACTCAACAGCTTGCCAAGAACCTTTTTATCACGCGCGAAGAGGTAAGGGGAAAGAACATAGAAACGCTCAAGCGCAAAATGAATGAGTGGGTTTTAGCGCTGCAAATCGAGCGGTACTACACGAAAAACCAAATCATGGAGCTGTACGCCAATCACATCTTCTTGGGTGCAAACGCGTACGGGGTCGAAGCGGGAGCAGAGACCTACTTTGGCAAGCAAGCGAAAGACTTGACGCTCGATGAAGCGGCACTACTCGCGGGAATTCCGAAAGCACCAGGCGAATACTCTCCTACCGCAAACGCCACGAGAGCAAAAGAGCGTCGCGACCTCGTGCTCGATCAAATTGCCAAGGCAGGCTTCGCGTCGCAAGCCGAGGTCGAGGCAGCCAAAGCGAAACCAATTCAACTTGCTGACTCGGCTTACTACCAGGCGCCGCAAGCGCTGTCTCCCGCGTTCGATTATCCGGTCGAATATATCCGCCAGGATTTGGAAGACAAGTACACGACGCGCGTGGCGCAAACCGGACTTTCCGTTTACACGAGCATCAACGTGGCGGCGCAGAAGAAAGCTTACGAAGTTATGCGCGCAGGCCTGCGCTGGTACGACAAGTCGCACGCCGGTTGGCACTCGTCTTACGCGATGATTCCGACCGCGGCGAACAATGGCGCAGGGCCTCCGACGTCACAGGAACTTGCCAGTTACAAATATCCCGACTGGTACCGCAACGATTACACGCCGGGACGTTACCTGATGGGCCTCGTTACCAAAATCGATCAAGGCAAAGACGAAGCCACGGTCCGTTTTGGTAATTACACCGCGATCGTCAACGGCGGGGACATGGGCTGGGGCAAGCGTCAGCCTCGCAACGAATTCAAGCCCGGGTATCTCGCGGAGTTCATCATCAAAGAGTTGGATAAGAAGACCCGGCATTTGAAGGTCGAGTTGAATCAGGTCCCTGGCGTGCAAGGCTCGATGATGACGCTCAACGCCAAGACGGGCGAGATCGTTGCCATGGTCGGCGGCTATGATTTTCTGACCAATAAATTCAACAATGCCGTCCAGGCTTATCGTCAAACCGGTTCGGCATTCAAGCCGTTCATCTACACTGCGGCAATTGAGTGGGGCATGACGCCGGACACGATCGTGAGCGGCGCGCCTATCAATATTAACGGCTGGCAGCCTCACAATTATGATGGCTCTCTCGGCAATGGTGACCTGCCGCTGAAGACCGCTTTAGCGCACTCGATGAACATACCCGCGGTGCATCTGCTGCAAACCGTGGGTATTCAAACTGGGGCCCAGATGGTGCGTCGCTTCGGCATCAAAGTGCCCATGGCGCCTTATCTTCCCTCTGCTTTGGGCGCCACTGAAGTGCCGCTGGACCAGATGGTTTCGGCTTACTCGACTTTCCCAAACAAAGGAATTCGCGTCGACCCACATATGATTCGCAAGGTGCTCGATCGCGATGGCGCGGTGTTGGAAGAATGGGAAAAGACCACCTACAAAGTCATCAGCGAATATGTCGCGCTCACGATGGTTTCGATGATGCGCGGCGTGGTGCAGGGAGGCACTGCGTCGGCTGCGCAAGTGCTCGGCGTGCCGCTCGCCGGCAAAACGGGAACTGTGAACGATCATACCGACGTTTGGTTTCTCGGTTACACACCTACTTATGTGACCGGCGTGTGGATGGGCTATCCAGGCAGGAAGAAGCCGCTTGGCAACGACATGACCGGCGCGCATGGAGCGCTCCCCTTGTTCATCGACTTCATGAAAGATTTCTTGAAGGACAAGCCGAAGGAAGATTTTACGAAGGCGCCAACGATGCCCGAAGACATGAAGGAGATGTACAAGCAGCGCCAGCGTGAGCTGGCCTTGGAGCGCGCGCAGATGACTGCCGACGAAGACGAGGACAAGACGGACGAGAATGCTAAACCGAATTCAAATCCGAACGCCATGACGACGCCCAAGCTTCAGGATACAACCTTGCCGCCCGCGCCTAAGGTCGATCTGCCGGCCGAACCGCGCACCACAACAGAAACACCAAAGAAGACTGAGCCGGCCGCTCCCGCTGCGACCCCCGCGCAGAGTCGTCCGCGCGAGGCTGAACCGGCAAAGAAGAA
>QHXE01000588.1 GCA_003222835.1 Acidobacteriota bacterium
TCAGCCGGTGAACCAACATTCGATGATGAAAGAGCCGCTGCGCCTGAATGAAGTCGTTTCGGAGTGTGTGCGCTCGGCCCAAGTGCTGGCAGCGCAAAGAGATTTGCGATTGCATCTGAATGGGCCGCTGTCCGAGGTCAATTTCAACGGCGACGATGAATTGCTCAAGCGAATGCTGCTGAATTTGCTCGACAACGCCGTGAAATACACCGCGCCGGGAGGCGACGTTAGCGTTGCGCTTTCGACCCAAAACGGAAGCGCTCGGATCGTGGTCACCGACAGCGGTATTGGCATTCCTTCGGCAGACCAGCCGCGCATCTTCGATCGCTTTTATCGGGTAGATAAAGCTCGTTCGCGTGCTTTAGGAGGCGCAGGCTTAGGCTTGTCGATTGCTAAGTGGATAGTCGAGGCGCATGGAGGAACGATCTGCGTTGAAAGCATGGCGAACCAGGGAAGCGAGTTTATCGTGGAGTTGCCTTTGAAAGCCGACGGTCGACCAATAGAATGATTGGTGTTGCAACTCTGCCTCGCTATAATTTCTAATGCGCTGTTGAGGTGAAACATGGATATCGAGAATCTAGTCGAAGTCAATCCTAGAAAGCTGAGCGGGACGCCTGTCTTTTCGGGCACTCGCGTGCCGATAAAGAACCTCTTCGATTACCTGGAAGAGGGAGATGGTCTCGACGTGTTCCTGGATGACTTTCCGACGGTCACGCGCGAGCAAGTCCAGGGAGTGCTGGAACTTTCCAGGGAAAAGTTACTGGCAGAATATGAAATTGCTGCTTGATGAGTGCGCCCCACGACGAATTAGACGAGAATTCGTCGGACATAATGTGCAAACTGTGGAGGACGCAGGATTCAAGGGACTGGAAAACGGCGATTTATTGAAAGCCGCAACCGGCGTTTATGAAGTCCTGATTACGGTCGATCGAAACATGCCTTATCAACAACGAATCACCAATTTGCCCATCGCTGTCCTGATTCTAGTTGCGAAAAGAAACAAGTATGAGCATCTGAAGCCGCTGATTCCACGCGCCCTGCAAGCCCTTGAAACGATCAAACCTGGCCAAGTGGTCGAAATCGCAACCCACAACTAAATCGCGGTCACTTATGACCCTGCGCCTTCCGCAGATCCTCAATGAATCTTTCGTCGCTGAATTTCGCCGCGCCGGCTTTTGTCAGCGTAGCCAATTCCTTGAATAGCTGCTCATCGACTTCTTTGAAGTTAAAGCACGACTTGCCCTGCATTCTTTTCTTTAACTCCGGCGACAGGTTTTGTAGCAGCTCCGGGCACGCATAGACGGACATCAGATAAAAGCTGACGTAATTTTTTCCCTGCCGCACTCCACCGAAACAGAGCGGTTGCTTATTCTTCATGATGTGGCGAGTGTTGAGCAGATAGTTGCTCTCGGTGTCAGAGACGGCATCCATCTTCTTCGCATAAGGTTCGAAGATCGATTTGAGTCGGGCAAAAACCTCATTGAAATTATTTTTGATTGGCATGACGAGCCCTTAAAGACTGCGACGCCGGCAATTCTAACGGAAAATGGTTTCGGGCCAAAACTTAAGGCCTGTTTGACCTCGAGCAATCAAATCGGAGAAGGCAGGCCTCTGGGCAAGCCCAACAGACACCGCGCGGCATCACACCCGAAGATTACTTTTCATTTGAATTCATCAGCGATCCGAATGGCTCGCGTGACGGAAAACTGGTGGCCATGTCGTCACGAAAATCGATCACGGCTGCGGAGCTTGAATTAATCGATGGTGCACAAATTAAGACGCGGATGTATCATGCGTGAGCGTTTCCTTTCATCCCGGAACAAGCATGAAGCGTTGCCCCGCATGTCAGCATATTTACTCCGACGGGACGATAAAGTTCTGTCGGGTTGAAGGCCGGCTCGTCCTCAGCAACTGCCCTTCACCGGAATTCTTTGAAACGCCAGCCAAGTTAGAGAGGACACAATGAAGAACATCTTTCGAACGTTTCATCTTGCCGCACTCTACTTTTGCTTATCAGTGGGCGTTACGGCGCAGACCAACACCTCGCCGCGCGGCATTACACCCGAAGATTACTTTTCATTTGAATTCGTCAGCGATGCGAACGTCTCGCCTGATGGAAGACTGGTGTCCTATGTAGTGACGAAAATCGATCGCGCGCAAAACCGCCGCAACTCTTCAATCTGGATGGCCGCGACTGATGGGAGGAGTCGCGCGCCGTGGCAATTCACCACCTCGCCGCAGTCGTCCAATTCGCCACGCTGGAGTCCGGATGGAAAGTGGCTTGCCAGTGGCCGGGCCGACTCCGGCGGCGGCCGCGGGTGCAGCACCTTTCGATCAGTCGCGCAATCAGGTCTATCTGCTGGCGATGAACGGCGGCGAAGCGAAGCGAATTACCAATCTGAAGAATGGCGTCAGCGTATTTCGCTGGTCGCCGGATGGAACTCGTCTGGTGGTCGTCAGTCGCATCGGTCCATCTGATAGCAGGCCCGATGCCCGCACCGAAAGCCGCGATCGCAGCGACGTGCGGCACTACAGGAATAGTTCTTACAAATTCAATGACACCGGTTGGTTCGACGATCGGCGCACTCATCTTTGGATCGTCGATGTGAAGACTGGTAGCGCGAAGCAGATCACTGACGGCAATGATTGGAACGACAGCGATCCGCAATGGTCGCCGGACGGAAAGCGCATCGCGTTTGTTTCGAATCGCACGGGCAAGGAATACGAAGAGAATCGCAACACGGATGTCTGGACCATCAATGCCGATGGCAGCGCGTCGCTAACGAAGATTTCGGATCATGACGAAGCCGACAATCAGCCGCGCTGGTCGCCGGATGGGAAATGGATTGCGTTTACCGGTGAAGTTCACGATCGCGATCATCCGAAGATCTGGCTGGCGACGGCGACGGGCGGCGCCGCGTCGGTGCTGGCAGCAAACGGGCTCGATCTCATTCCCGGTGGATTGGAATGGTCAGATGATGGCAAATCGCTCTACTTCGAAACCGGAGTCAAGGGCGAGAATCATTTATTCCGCGTCGATCTCGCGACGAAATCGATCGCCCAGGTTACTTCAGGTCCGCGCGCTGTTCGCGGCGTAGATTTCAATTTCGCAGGCGGCGAGATGGTCTATCTCGCTAACGACTTTAAGCATCTCGACGATCTTTATGTCGCTGATCTAAACGGAAAGAACGAACGCAAGTTGACGAATCTAAACCAGGCTCTTTGGCAGCAACTACAACTGGCCGAGGTTGAGCGGTTCACTTACAAGAGCGCGGACGACTGGGACATCGATGGCTTCTTCGTCAAACCGATCGGTTGGCGAGGCGGACGAAAGTATCCGCTGATTCTCAGCGTTCATGGCGGACCGGCGGGACAATACGGCGTCGATTGGTATCATGAGTTTCAGGTTTATGCCGCGAAGGGTTATGCGGTCTTGTTCACGAATCCTCGGGGCTCGACTGGTTATGGTCAAAAGTTCGAGCGCGGAATCGTGGGCGAATGGGGCGGTAAGGATTTCATCGACATCATGAACGGTGTCGATGCGACGCTGAAGAAATATCCGTGGATCGATCAGCAGCGGATGGGCGTGACCGGTGGCAGTTACGGCGGCTATATGACTAACTGGATAGTCAGTCACACGGATCGCTTCAAAGCCGCGGTCACGCTGCGCAGTGTTTCGAATTTCATTTCTGACGATGGCACGCGCGACGGCGCTTACGGTCATGCGCCCGATTTCGGCGGCGACATTTTTCAGAAGATGGATTTATATTGGGACCGCTCGCCTTTGAAATACGCAAAGAACGTGAAGACGCCGACCTTGATTCTGCATTCAGACAACGACTATCGCGTGCCCATCGAACAGGGCGAGCAATGGTTCCGCGCGTTGAAACATTTCGGCGTGATGACCGAGATCGTTTTCTTCCCGCGCGAGAACCACAACCTTACGCGCACCGGCGAGCCAAAACACCTGGTTGAGAGCTTGAATTGGCAGCTCTATTGGTTCGATCGATTTCTGGACGGAAATAGCAACGCCGTGCCGCCGGACCAAAAGTGATTCGCGGCTCTAGGGGACGAGCCATGCACCCAGACCTGATTATGCCCGTCTCTCATGACTACCCTTTGGTAGCCCTATCTATCTTCATTCCATTCGAGCGACGTCTTTATTCGTCAGCGAATTTCTTAGCAGGATGGAGGAATATCGATGGCAGAAGAATTAAGGCCAACCGGCATCAGCATCGTCGGTGATGTACCCTGGGGCACGCACTTCTGTTACTTCTACAAGACGAAACAGGATCTGCTCGACATTTTAGTTCCCTATTTTAAGACTGGCTTGGAGAGCAGAGAGTTTTGCTTGTGGATAATCTCGAACTCCGAGCTAACTAAAAGTGAAGACGCCAAAAGGGCGCTGGGAGAAGCTGTTTCCGACCTTGACCGGTATTTGGCCGAGGGAAGAATAGAGATCGTTCCTCACGATCAGTGGTTTCTGAAGGGCGGCTCTTTCGATTTTCACCGAGTCGCCAATGGATTCAAAGAGAAACTCGATGAGGCATTGGCCAGAGGCTATGTCGGCATGAGAGTCAACGGAAGTCCGGCGTGGATACAAACAAGGGACACGGAAGAGCTTCGCGAATTCGAAGCAGAAGTCGATCACTTATTTCCCAATCAACGCATCATCGCGTCATGCACCTACCCCCTTAATGGAAGTCGAGCTGATTTCCTGCTGGATGTCGCTCGCAATCACCAGTTTACGATAGCGAGGCGCCACGGCAGTTGGGACGTCCTCGGAACCCCGGAACTAATGCAAGCCAAGCAAGAGATACAAAGGCTGAACGAGGAACTGGAACAGCGGGTCATCGAAAGGACTAGGGAGCTTGCCGCGGCAAATGAAGAACTGAAAAAGGAGGTAGCTGAACGCCAGCGGGCGGAGGAGGAACTCAAGGCCACTGGCGAACAGTTGCGCAAACTTTCGGCGCGTCTTCAGTCGGCTATAGAAGAGGAAAGGACCCGGATCGCCCGAGAGCTT
>QHXE01000060.1 GCA_003222835.1 Acidobacteriota bacterium
CGCGGGATCGTTTGAGTAGAGCCTTTGCTTCCAAAACGTCTTGTCGTTCCAGAAATCTTCGCAGACGGCAATTCCCAAATGTGTTTCGTCGAAATTGAACAGGCGCCGTTCACGCGCGGGTTCGAAGTAGCGCGGATCGTCGAACACGTCGTATTCAGGTAATAGCGTCTTGTCGGCAAAGCCGAGCAGTATCCGGTTTCGAATCACCGCGGCTGAGTTGTAAAGCCTTCGACCTGTTGCCTGATCGCTGGGCCGCACCGTCCCTACTATTGCCGTCAATCCTTCGGTAGCATCGATGATTTTATCGAGCGGATTGAGAGCCAATCGAACGACGTCCGGGTCGAGAAACCAGTCGAGCGAGGTGTAACCTTGAACGGTTACCTCCGGAAAAACTATTAGGTCGGAACCGTCTTTCTTGGCCTTTTCAATCGCGGCGAGGACGCTCGCGACATTGCCTTCATAGTCGCCGTTGGTCGTATTGATCTGCCCTATAGTGACGCGCATCTAGAAGTGATTTTAGCACTGATTGCGCGAGTGGTTGAGTGAGAGCTGCGGCCCGTAGCGTTACGACCACTTTAAGAAAGCGATTTAACCGCGGAGGGCGCGGAGGAACTCGCGGAGGGATGAGAGTTAATCTCTTCTCTGCGACCTCTGCGCGAGACTCCGCGATCTCTGCGGTTATCGCGACTCTGTCGAATACAACGCCGAGTTATAAAAAGGTGCGAATGCTGCAATCAACGCAGCTTCGAAACTCATTGAGCGTGTAAGCAGATCTCGGGAGAGCACGCCCCAGGCGCCTTGTCGGCTTCTCACGTCGCGCGCTCCGGCGACTTCATCAATCACGATTCCCAGCTCACGCTTGCCTTGGATGACGCTCTTTACGATCGCCTCGGGCACACTAATCGAGGGCGACATGCCAAAGCTGCCGCGCTCGCCATCAGTCACAAAAGCCCACCCGCGCAGAAACGTGTGCCACTCGCCATCAACTGATATGGAGTGAAAGCCGCCTTCCAGACCCACGTAGAGATCAGCGTCAAGTTTCTGTCCGACGAGAATCTCGCGCACGGCCAACGCTCGTTGACGCGCGCCACTCATCAACTCCCAATCGTTGAGTGGCATCGCCGGCGCGTCAGTCTCGACTTTTCGGGCGACGACACTCGCATTGCGCCAACTTGAATCAATCTCCGCAACGCGCGCGATGCTGGCGCGCACGGCCATGATTTTCGCGGCGCGGTCAGAGCCCAGGGCGATTCGTTCGATTCGGTTTTTTGCCGCGGAACGTGCGTTTGACATTCAAGCCTCGCGGTTGTTGTAATCGAATCCAGTTGAGAGTACAAGCTTCGTTTGACCGCACAGACTTTGGTTGTGATTCCCTCTCCCAAAGGGCGAGGGAGTTGAAATGATGTGAAGAGATGTCCGTGGCCGAACTGATTTACGACTGGAACAAAGTCGATCCCGTCCTGCAAAAACCCGATCGTCATATCGGCTTTGACGATGAAACCCTGCGCGACGGCTTGCAATCACCATCCGTGTGCGAACCTTCGGTCGAAAAGAAGATTGAACTTTTGCATTTGATGGATGCACTGGGTATCGACACCGCCGACATTGGATTGCCAGGCGCGGGTGGAACTCACGCGGCGGGCGTCGAGATGATGGCCTGCGAGATCGCCGTCAATAGACTAAAACTTCGTCCCAACTGCGCCGCGCGCACGCATAAGAACGACATCATTCCGATTGTGGAGATTTCGCAACGCGCGGGTATCCCGATTGAAGCCTGCACATTCATCGGCTCGTCCCCGATTCGCTTCTATGCCGAGGAGTGGACTCTTGATAAGCTCCTGCAAATGACGGAAGAGGCGGTGACCTTCGCGGTTAACGAAGGCTTGCCGGTTATGTTCGTTACTGAAGACACAACGCGCGCTAATCCTGAAACACTTCGCGCGCTTTATACGACCGCGATTCGTTGTGGCGCGCGCGCGGTTTGCGTTTGCGACACGGTGGGCCACGCCACACCGGACGGCGCGCGCGAAGTCGTGAAGTTTGTGCGCGAAATCATCGATCAGCAGGGCGAGAAAATTCGTTTGGATTGGCACGGACATCAGGATCGCGGCCTGGGGGTAATCAATTCAATGGCAGCGATTGAAGGCGGCGCCGATCAGGTGCACGGTTCGGCGCTCGGCATGGGCGAACGTGTCGGTAACACGCCGATGGATCAGTTACTGGTGAACTTAAAACTTCTGGGCTGGATCGAAAACGATTTGAGCCGGCTCCGCGAGTACTGCGACAAGGCCGCGGAAGCTTGCCGCTGGATCGTACCGCTGAACTATCCCGTTTTTGGGCGCGACGCTTTTCGCACGGCTACCGGTGTACACGCGGCCGCCGTCATCAAAAGCTACAAGAAAGGCGACGCGGAGCTTGCCGACCTAATATACTCGGGCGTGCCTGCGGGACAATTCGGCCTGAAGCAAGTAATAGAGATAGGTCCCATGAGCGGCAAATCAAATGTAATCTTCTGGCTGGAGAGTCGTGGGATAGAAGCCAGTGAAGATCGGGTCACGCGCATCTATGAACGCGCCAAGCAAGCGTCGGCGGTGTTGAGCGAAGATGAAGTGAAGGCTCTTGTGTGATTGACAGTACCACCTTTGTAGCGGGTGGTCCGTCTTGGATTAGTCGACTATTAGCCAGCGACCCACCCACTAACGCATGTGGTACTGATCTCACTAATTAATCGGAATCGTAACAGTTGCCGAACCAGCCTTGCCCGCAGGGAAACGTTTCTGTCTAGCGATGCGCAGCGCGGTTGCGTCGCCACCGGAAGCCTGAGTTACGCGACCGTTCTCATCATAAGTCACTTGGACTGTAACTCTCTTAGCTCCGGCACTCGGAGATATCTGCGTCTTGGGCACAGTCGAATTGGCGGCAACCGGATTTTCCTTTGGAGTCGTTAACGTCGTTGCGGCAGCCGTTGCAGCCTCGCGAGTCTTGGCGAGTTCTTTCGCGCGGGCTTCGCGCTGGCGCCTCGCAACTAAATCGGCGTCTGAATTTGTCGTGGGTTGTTCGGTCTCGCTGGGCGCGGGAGATGCATTGTCAGCCTCGTTGGAAATCTCGTTGGCGATTCCGTTCGAGGACTCGTTGGAGACGACGGGAGGCGCGAGTGTCTGCGCATTGTCTGTAGCCAACGACTTGGCTTCGTTGGCCAGCCTCGCCGTCTTGTTGTGAGCATACCAACCCCAGGGAGCTCCAATCACCCCAACTATTAGCGCCACTGCGCCTACGACCGCAGCTGGAGTCCAAGGTCTATTTCCGCGTCGCAGGCCGGGGGCGACTTTGGGGACAAAAGTTCTAACTTCGACCGACGGGTCGGAGGGAAAGTCAGTCCCGGCGTTCTTCACGTCAGGCGCATGTTCGGCAACGCGAATCTCTACACTGCCAGCAGAGACGGCTTCTGTCACGGCCTTGCTTTCATCTTCGTGCGAGTGTTCCGGTTCCGAAAAAGGATTGCGGGCAGCGATGCCTTCATCCATGCGCCGCAGCCCTTCCAGAACTACGGAAGTCCAAGGCTGATTGATTGTGTGTTCGGGAGCCTCGAACGCGGGGCTGAAAGTGAACGATGCATTCGGCAACGTCAAAGCGTAGTAAACCGCTTCGATGCCACGCAGCGCGCCGAGGCGTGCATGCACTACTAATCCCGCCTGAAGATAGAAATAACCGGGGCCACTTGAATATACAACTTTCAACCGCCCGGTCTTTCTTTGATTGCAGAAGAATTCGATCAGCTCGGCGAGCGAAAGGTCGCTGAGTTCTCCGGTTAATGGCATACGCTATTCCTCTCTCATCGGAAATTGGTGCGAGACGCTGGCGAGAACTGCCGCTCGGGAGTCGCAGGTCGCGAGGCGGTTCATTTTGGAAGCGAGAAGTTGTAATTGATCAAGCCGGTTACTTTTACCGGCATCCCTGAGAGCTTCGTCGGCGAGAAATGCGCGAGAGACGCTGCCTTCACAGCGGCATCGCGGAGCATTCCCGGACCACTGAGAGCACGGGCGGAGACCACCTTGCCATTTTCATCGACCACCACTTCGACCTGCACAACTCCCTCAGTGCGCATTCGGCGAGCAACGTCAGGATACACCGGAGTCGGCAGGCTGAGAGCCTTTCCGTTTAGCACGCCGCTCGATACAGGTTTCAACAGAGGACGCGGTGCTGGCGGTGCGTCGTTCCCCGCTACTACGATGCGCTTGTTTGTGTCTGCGGGGAGGCCGCGGAAATCCGGGGTCGAAGGCTGAACTGACGACACCTTCAGTTTGTCGACAGAAATTGACGGAGGCAGGGTCGCAGCGGATCTGTTTTCCGGTTGCTTCACCGCAGCGCCGACGGAATTCCCAAGCTTAGCGTCGTTCACAGTGGCCGATGGTCTTAAACTTGTGGCATCGGGCTGCGCAGAGTTTGCGACCGGCGGAATAGACGCGCCAGGCTGAAGCATCTTCGCCATCGAGGCATCGAGATAGTAAAAGATCGTTCGATAAGTCATCTCCGAAGCCTCGAAGCCAATCTTACCGTTCTCGACCACCGCAACCGAGGTCGTCATCTTCACCCAGTTTCCAACCGAGTCGTACTCGTACTTGTAGACTTCCTTGCTCACCAGCGATCCGTCCGCACTAACCAAAGTCATCTCGCTGATGTTTCCCCTCTCGTCATACTTGTAGACCTCGCGGCCCGTTAACGTAGCGCCTTCAACCGGGAAATATTGATTCCGTGTTTTCGATCCCTTGAGATCGTACTCGGCAGTCTCCAACACTGTTCGCTTGTTGTCTTCAACTGTCTTCCCACCTGCGTTCGAGAGCTTGACTACTTCGGTGCGGACACGGCGCACTGGTCCAATCAATCCATCGCGCCCGCGATCAGTTTCGTTGTCGCCGCCGTTAGCCGCGCTGGGCTGCGGCTGGAAGTTGTTGGCTTTCGCAGTCAAGTTAGTCTGGCCGGAAGCGGTAGCGATCATTATCGCCAGAGACAAAACCGCGAAGGTTAATCGGGTAGCTTGCTTTGACATTGTCTTCTCCTGAATCTTGAACTGAAAAGTGAGACCGAGGCTTTAACTTCCGAGGGCAAGCGGGAAGCCTGGCAGGGCTTCGACTCGACAATATTACTGTGTTAAAGCGAGTTTGTCTAGAGCCAACATGCGGAAAAAGGATGAAACAATTGCCTGTTTTTGACGATTTTCGTTACTTCGCCGGGCCGAATTCGGCCAGCAGACCGGCGATCTCGTCGATTACTCGGACAGGATCCGAAGGGCCAGTCGCGTCATTGCAGAAGATCGAGAAGACCAGGACCCCACCGTTCTTAGTGTCCGCGTAACCGGAAAGCGAGTGATCGTAAGTGAGCGTACCGGTCTTCGCGAATATGCGACCGGTTTCACGCCTGAGACGCCCACCAAGCGTGCCATCGCGTCCGGCGATGGGCAGCGAGTCATGAAACACTGAAGCCGAATTTGTCTGGGCGATGGCAGCCAGTAACCGTGCTGTGGATTCCGGCGTAACCAGATCGAGACGCGAAAGACCAGAGCCGTCACGAATCGCTAAGCCACGTGTGCTGATAGCAGTGTGATCGAGCCAGGACTTTACGACGGCGATTCCCGCTTCATCATCGCCACGAGTGCGATTCTTACGTGGATCAGGATCCGGCGCCGAAGCGCCACGCGCTTTTCCAAGTGTCCGCAGAATTAACTCTGCAAAAAGATTGTTGCTCTCTTTATTCGTCTGGCGCACGATCTCGCCAAGCGTCTCGCTATCCTGGTGCGCAAGTTCGATCGCCTTTTGCGGATCGAACTTATCGCTTTCAGCAACCCGAAAATCGCGACTGCGGGCTTCGCCATCGACTTTGATGCCGCGCGCGATCAGCGCTTGCTTGAAAAGCGTTGCGGCCCAGAGCGCTGGATTGTGAATTGAAAGGAAAGCCGAATAGGCGCGTCCGCTGACCGGAAATTCTCCCCACACCCGCAGTTCGTTATCCGTCAAGCCGCGATTGATTCCAATCGTAGTAGTTGCATCTCGCTGGGCCGTAATGGTGTTATTTGTCAGATGAACGAATCCGGTATTGCGATTAATTGCGAGATTAGCGGTGCTGCCGAATTTGTTCGCGGGCGAAATCGTTAGCTCAAAGCTGTTCTCGTCCACTGTGAGCGCGCTGGGCTCGGCGCCGAAGTACCATTGAAGATCGTTCCACTGCCAACCGAGACCGTAGAGTTCGCCGCGAAAATAACTTTCGTCACCCACGACGTTGCCGCGAACCTGACGCACTCCGAATTGATAAAGCTGTTCGGCCAACTGGTCCAGGGAAGGCGCCTCGCCTTTGCGTGTCGATCTCAGGTCGGGAGCGCCCCGGCCGTAAAGTGTGAGATCTCTTTCCACTTTTCCATTGTCCGGCTGTTTGTCCGCATAGACAGAAGTTCGCCAGCGATAGTCCGCGCCGAGCGAATCGAGCGCCACGGCGGTCGTGTAGACTTTCATGTTCGACGCCGGAGTGAACAGCTTGTCATTGTTGCGCGCATACACGACGCGGCCATCGCTCATCGACATTATGAACACGCCCCAACGTGCCTGAGGCAGATCGCTTTCGTCGATGACGCGATCAATTTTTTGTCCGAGCAAAGAATCGCCAGGCAACTGCCTGGATCCAGGCGGGGCGCCGGCCATCGTGGCAGGGCTTGGTGTCGTCTTGGGTGGCGATTTTTCCCGCGATCCCAAACCGGCTTGGGCAATCAGGAGCGAAGTTAAGACGAAGGTCGCGATTGGAACGAACAAAAGCACGTATCGAGTGAGTCTGCGTTTTGACATCTGAATTGATCAACTCGCGAACAGTCTCGCCGTGCGGCCAGAAGCGAGCAACTCTCGAACTGCGGCGTAAACTTCATCGACTTCAATCGCAGCCAGGTTCCGATTAAAGATGAGCCTTTGCGTCGCCGCCAATGGCACATAGGCATGCGGATATTCGAGTGCTATCAGGACGACGGTTGGTGTTCCGACTGCCGCTGCGATGTGCGCCGGACCAGTGTCATTGGAGACGAATGCGGCCAGCCTGGCCTGTGCGGCCGCGAGTTGTGGTATCGACAGCTTGTCGAGAACGACTGAGGCGGAAGGAAACAGGCCGCGAATCTCCTCGAGCAGATGGCGCTCTTCAGGACCGACGAAAACTACCGGTCGCATTCCATCGTTTCGTATCAGAAAGTCCGCCAGTTGAGCGAAGCTTTTCAGCGGCCAGCATCGGCCAGGATGGCCCGCGCCCGGAAACAATCCGACTAGTGGAGCGTCCGATTCAGCTCTTGCCTTTCGCAGTATCTTGTCAACAGCGCGATCATCCTCTCTTCGCGTCATGAGTTTGGGAACGCGCGGAGCGTTTTTGATTCCCAGCGGCAACAGCACGTCCAGGTAACGATCGACGAGGTGCTGATCCGGATCATTTTTATCCACAGGTGGTTTCGGATTGAAGTTCGCCAGAAAGTCCAACGAGCGCCCCGGTCGCCTTGAGAATAGGCGCTTATCCGCTCCGGAAAAAAAGCCCAGCAGATTAGTCTCTGAAAAACTGTGAAGGTCGATGACAAAATCAAACTCGCGCCGGCGCACGTCCTTGATCATCTGAAGAATTCGCAGGACTGAAAGCGGCTTGAACCCGTCCCGCAGATTTACGCGATCAACTTCGATAGTCGTCTCAGCGCAGCCGGTCAAGTCGACTATCTCGCTGCCGGGTTTGCCCACCGCGACCGTAATCCGCGCCTGCGGAAAGCGCTCGCGAATCGCCCGCAACGCCGGCAGGCTCATAACGACGTCGCCGAGTTGCCCGAAGTCGATGACGAGGATGTTGCGAGGGTCGAATATCACTTTAAATGCTTGTCAAAAAACTCCGCACCGGCATGATACGAGCGCACCCAATCCTTGTGCAGCAGCAAGTCGTGTATCTCGTCGGGGAAGATCAATTCTTCGAAGTAGACGCCGTTGGCCCGCAGGCGTCGCACTAGATTCACGGTCTGCGCAAACTCGACGTTGCGATCGTCGTCGCCGTGAATCAACAGCACCGGCGACTTCCATTTGTCCACAGAAGATATCGGCGAAGAGTCACGCGCCAGCCGCGCGCGCTCTGGAGCTTCGATGGGCAAAGGTAAACCAGCCACGCGTAAACTCCAATCGTGCACGCCGTGAAAATCCACCCCCGCGGCGAAAATGTCGGAGTTGCGCGCCAGTCCCAAGGCAGTTAAGTATCCGCCGTACGATCCGCCCCACAGACCGATGCGTTTCTGATCTACATCATCACGGCTGCGCAGATACTTCGCGCCCGCAACGACGTCCTGGTACTCCGACGCGCCGCGCGCCCCACGATGTTGGGCCATGCGAAAGGCGCGACCATAGCCGATGCCGCTGCGATAGTTCACCGACAAGACGATGTAGCCGCGGCTCGCCAGATACTGATTCATCGCGTAAGAGTTGTGATAGTAATAGAGATAATGCCAGCCAAGCAGCATTTGTCTGACAGGTCCGCCATGCATGAATACCAATGCCGGCTTCTTGCCCGAAGCATTGGGCGGCTTGAACAACTGCCCATGAATCTCTAGACCATCGGCGGCTTTAAAGATCACCTGCTCGGGAACGACGAGCTTTGCGGATGGAAAATCACGCGGCAGTGCCTGAGGCGCCAGCGGCTTCATGTTCGAGCCACCAATCGAAGCGGTGAACGGCAGGAAAGGATCGCGCGCGGTCGAATGAAAGAAAGCGATCTGGCGGCCGTTATCGAACACCGCGGGATACATTTCAATGCTTTCACCGCTGGTGATTTGCTGCGGCGCACCTCCGTCGACACTTACACGCCACAGATGTCGCCGATCGACGTCGTTCTTGTTTGTCGAGAAGGCAACAAAAGATTTATCCGGCGCGAGCGCGACGTTTTCGACTTCGAATTCGCCGGGAGTCAACGCCGTGAGCGCGCCGCCGTCCGTCGAGATCGAATAGAGATGCATCCACCCATCTTTTTCCGAGGGAAACAGCAAACGATTTCCAGCCACCCATTGCCAGAAATCTGAGCCCCCCTGGCCGGGATACGAATCGTTGTCCTGATCGCCGGAACGCCAAATCTGTTTGCCTTCGCCGCTTTGCGCTTCGGCAACCCAGATGGCCCAAGGCTGCAAGCGATCGCGATCGTTCGAGAAAGTGTCCGTGATATTGAACAGCCGAATGAAAGCAATCCGCTTTCCGTCTGGCGACCAGCGCGGCGCGATGTCGCGATCGGTGCTCGGCGAAAGAAAGCGCAGACGATTCGCGCGCGTGTCATAAATTGAAATGAAACTGTGATCGCCGCGAGTCGAACTGAAAGCCAATTGGGATCCGTCCGGCGACCACTGCGGCCCGCCAACGTTGCCGCGCATTTCGAACAGCTTGCGTTCCTTGCCGCCGATTACAGGCGCCGTCCAGAAGTGACCTTCGCGAATCCAAACCATCTGATCGCCCGCTGAATTGAACACTGGTCCGCTGCCTTCGCCCATCTTCGTCGTGCGTCCGGTGTGCACATCGACGACCCAAACCTCTTGCTTCGTGCCGGCGGGATCGGTCGTTGGATTCGGATATTCTCCCGCGGGATTCTTGCCTTGGCCGCGCACAAAGGCAATTGCATTCCCACTTGGCGAAAATACCAGATCGCTCAATTCCTGCCCGTCATCGCTGTCGTAATGCGTCAATTGTCTGCTCGCGAACGACGGCCCTTCGGCAATCCAGACATTGCGCTTTCCTTCGGCATCGAATGCCCACGCGACCTTGTCGCCGCGCTTTGAAACGGTTAGCTCTGACGGGAAAGGCGAATTCGTGACTTGTTCGAGGGTGAAGCTTTGCGCTTTGACAAAGCAGACCAGCGCAAGCAGAAGCGCAATTGACAGCGAGCAGAAAATGAGACGACGGCAAAGTTTCATGGGGCTCTCCTATTTCTTGAGAAAATCGCATTGAGCAATCAGCGCGGACGATTCTAGCACCGACGCCAAGTTCGCGTTAACTGTGATTAGTGCTTTTGTTGAGGAAGGCCGGCCCGGCCCGCAGATACGACTGTTTTCGCTCTGATCGAGAGTGACGTCTAGGGATTCAGACTCGCTGCTCTGGTGCGGTCTGTTGATCGGTTGGAATAGGCATCAATTCACTGCGGTATCCGCACGTTTCAGTCGCACAATAACGCGTCGTGCCTTTCTTCGTGGTCTTTTCCAATAAGAACGGTGCTCCGCACTGCGGGCAGGCTCCCGCTACCGGCTTGTCCCAAAAAACGATTTCGCACTTCGGATATTCCGAGCAGCTGTAGAAGACTTTGCCTCGCTTGGATCGCTTAACGATCAGTTCGCCTTTGCAACCCGGGCGTGGACAGGCAACGCCGGTAGTTTCGCGTTTGATGTATTTGCACTTCGGATAATTCGAGCACGAGATGAACTCGCCGTAACGACCCTGGCGCTTTACTAATTGCGCGCCGTCGATTGGGCACTTCTCGTCGATTGGTTCGGGTGGCGCCGTGAGCTTGCCGCTCTTAGAAATCTTCCTAATGTTCTTACATTCAGGATAACCCGAGCAACCGTAGAAAGGTCCGAACCGCCCGCGCCTTAACTGCATTGGCTTGCCGCACAATTCGCAAGCCTCGATCTCTTCTTCGCCATCGCTGGACACCTTCGCCTTAGCGTCGTCGGGAGTTGCTGCCGGCTCTGCATCTCGAGTCGCGCTACAATTCGGACACTTGAGATACTTACCGAAGCGGCCGAGCTTCATAACCATGCCCGGCGTGCCGCACTTCAAACAGACTTCTTCGGTGGGAGTTTCTTTCTCTTTGATATCCTTTGCGTACTTCTGGAACTTCGACAGATCGTCCTTGAACTTGTCGTAGAACTCGCTCAGCGCATCGGTCCACTTGAGCTTGCCTTCCTCAATTTCATCCAGTTCCTCTTCCATCCGCGCGGTGTAAGTTTCATTGAAGAGATCGTCGAATCCGCCTTCGATCAAAACGTCGTTCACGGTTTTGCCGAGCGCCGTCGGATGAAAACGGCCATCTTTCTTTTCCACGTACTCGCGATCCTGAATCGTCGTCATGATCGCGGCATAGGTTGAAGGGCGACCGATGCCCTTCTCTTCCAGAGCCTTCACCAGAGTTGCTTCAGTGAAACGGGGAGGCGGCTCGGTAAAATGCTGTTCGGGATCGATCTTGTTGAGCGTCAGCATTTCACCTTCAGCTACCAACGGCAAGGTGCGCTCAGCCTCGTCATCTTCCGCGACCGTTTCGTCGCGGCCTTCCTGATAGACTTTCAAAAAGCCATCAAACTTCTGGACCGATCCGGTTGCTCGAAAAACGAATCGTCCGGCCTGAATGTCAATCGTCGTTTGGTCGA